>JBBRJM010000009.1:0-22048 GCA_038219305.1 Minisyncoccia bacterium
AAATCAAAGATTAAAAGCGTCAATAATGATGAAGAAAAGGAAAAATTGAAGGATCTTTTAGTTAATACAAAAAAGGAAATTTCGGAAATAGTTCCAGGTAAAGTTTTGAATGAAATTGCTTACCATCACTTTGGACTCAAGTATGGTAGTTGTTTTGAAGCTAGTATCGGTGCTGAGGCTATTTACACAATCTTTAAAAATCTAGACTTAGAAAAATTAAAGACTGATACTTTGGCTATGATTCCTAAAGCAAGTTCGATTGAAAAAGAAAAGCTTGAAAAAAGAATGTCATTGATCCGTTCAATGATATATTCGAAGATTCGACCAGAATGGATGTTTCTGACTGTTATTCCTGTGATTCCACCTGCTCTTCGTCCTATGGTCGCGCTCGACGGTGGACGCCACGCTACATCTGATCTTAATGATCTTTATCGTCGTGTTATTAATCGAAATAATCGATTAAAGAAATTGAAAGAAATAGGGGCACCTGATGTTATTTTACGTAATGAAAAAAGAATTCTCCAGGAAGCAGTTGATGCTCTTATTGATAACTCGATTGCAAAACAAAATGATTCCCAAGCCATCTCTTCATCACAAAAGAGGGCATTAAAATCACTTTCCGATAATCTAAAATCAAAACAAGGACTCTTTCGTCAAAATCTTCTTGGTAAACGAGTTGACTATTCTGGTCGTTCCGTTATCGTTGTCGGACCAGGACTTAAACTTAATCAATGTGGACTTCCTAAGCATATGGCATTGGAGCTATTTAGACCGTTTGTTATTTCAAAAATTTTAGAAACCGAATTGGCTTTCAATATTAGAGGGGCTAACAGATTAATCGAAGAAGGAATTCCGGAAGTTTGGGCAATATTAGAAGAAGTTATTCGCGGTAAATATGTTCTATTAAACCGTGCTCCGACCTTGCACCGTCTTGGAATTCAAGCTTTTAACCCAATTCTAATTGAAGGCAATGCGATTCAAATTCACCCATTAGTTTGTGCTGGCTTTAACGCTGACTTTGATGGTGATCAAATGGCTGTCTACGTACCACTTTCTGAAATGGCTCAAGCTGAATCAAAAGAATATATGGCCTCTAATAAAAACTTATTGAAGCCACAAGATGGTTCTCCGATCGTTATGCCAAAGATGGATATTATATTAGGATGTTATTGGATGACGAAATTAGTTGATGGTGAAAAAGGGCAAGGCATGGCTTTTGCTAGTCCAAACCAAGCGATTACCGCTTTTGATCTTGGAGTAATAACTTTTCGCGCTAAAATTAAAGTACTCGGTGGAGAGAAAAAACGCTATGAAAGATTTGAAGGTAAACCTTTTGAAACTACCGTTGGTAAATTATTCTTCAACAGTATTTTTCCAGAAGATTTTCCATACATTAATGAAGAAATAACAATTAAGAGAATGTCACTTCTAGTTGATGAATTAATCGTTCACTATGGTATTGATGCAACTCCTCCAGTACTCGATAAAATTAAAGACTTCGGTTATAATTATGCAACTTACTCTGGAGTAACTTGGGGAATTGATAATGTTGTTGTTCCTCCTGGTAAAAAAGCCGTTGTTGATAAATTCCGCAAAGAAGAAGAAGTCACTCGAAGTTATTTTGATGAAGGATTACTTTCTGAAGAAGAGCGATATCAAAAAGTTATTGAGATATGGGAACACGCTAAAAAAGAAATTGAAAAAATGATTCCTGATACTCTTGATCCAAACGGTTCCACTTTTGATCTGGTAACATCAGGTGCTCGAGGAAATATGGGATCATTAGTTCAGATGTGTGGAATGAAAGGCTTGATTGTTAACACTTCTGGTGCGACACTTGATTTTCCAATTATTCCTTCTTACATTGAAGGACTTTCACCACTTGAATATTTCATCACAACTCACGGTTCTCGTAAGGGTTCAGCTGACACGGCACTTAATACCGCTAAAGCTGGTTATCTAACAAGACGACTTGTAGACGTTGCTCAAGATGTTGTCGTGACGGAAGAAGATTGTGGAACAAAAAATGGTAAAACAGTTTCTGCTATTGAAAATGTCTTTGCTAAATATGTTAATGGCCGTGTTTTAATTAATGACATTTTAGACAGTGATGGTAAAGTTATATTTAAAAAAGGAAAATTAATAATGAAAGAGGATGCTCGACTTCTCGAAAAACTTGGTGTCAAAGAAGCTTATGTTAGAACACCACTTTCTTGTCAAACAACTCATGGTATTTGCCGAATGTGTTATGGCCTTGATTTGGGACGAAACTGTATGATTGAGTTAGGTCAAGCTGTCGGAATCATTGCCGCTCAAGCTATTGGTGAACCGGGGACTCAGTTAACTCTTCGAACATTTCATGCTGGTGGAGTTGCGACTGTTGATATTACGACTGGACTTCCTCGTGTTGAAGAAATTTTTGAAAGAAGAATTCCAAAAAATCCAGCAATCATCGCGACAGCAGATGGAGAAGTTTTAGAAATAAAAGATAATGGAAAAGAAAAAATTATTAAAGTTTTAGGTGACTCAAAAGGCAATGCGAAATCAAATGAAGTTGAATATGTCGTTCCTTTCCGTCGTCAACCACTAGTTCGTGCTGGTAGCCAAATTAAAAAGGGTGACTTAATAACTGATGGATCGGCTGACATCAATGAAATTGTGAAGTACGGTGGTAAAGAAGTTGCTGAAGAATATATTGTTAATGAAATTAACAAAGTTTACGATTTACAGAGTGCTTCGATTTCTCGAAAACATATTGAAATTATCATTCGTCAAATGTTCTCACGTAAGAAAATTAAAGATGCAGGGGACACAACTTTCTCACCAGGTGAAATTGTTGAAAATATTGAATTAATCGATGAAAATAATCGTGTCGAAATAGAAGAAAAAGGAAAACCAGCCCTTGGTGAGACGATCGTTCTTGGAATTACAGAAGTATCATTAACGACGAAGAGTTGGTTATCCGCGGCTTCATTTCAAAACACCAACCGAGTTTTAATCAATAATGCCATCCGTGGCGGTGTTGATGATCTTCGAGGTTTAAAAGAAAATGTTATTATCGGGAATCTAATCCCAGCTGGAACTGGTTTCGGAGTAGAAAGAATTTCAAAAAAGTCAAAAGTAGATGATCAGGTGGCCGAAGAAGTATTATAGTAATTAATAATTCAAACAGGAGAAAAAAATATGAACTCACCTGTCGATAAAATCAAAGAGAGACTATCTATCGTTGATGTGATTTCATCGTACATAACACTCGAGCCATCAGGTAAAAATTACAAAGCTAAATGTCCTTTTCATAATGAGAAAACACCTTCCTTTTTCATCTCGACCGATCGTAATACTTATTATTGCTTTGGCTGTGGTGAAAAAGGAGATATTTTTTCTTTTGTAGAAAAGTTTGAAGGAACGGATTTTATTGGAGCGCTAAAACTCTTAGCCCAAAGGGCTGGAATTCCACTTGTTTATGAATCGCCCGCCGCTTCGGATCAGACGGAGCGTTATTATAAAATTCTTGAAGAAGCAACTATTTACTTTGAAAAGAATTTAGAAGTGAATCAAGCAGTTAAAGATTATTTACTTGGTCGTGGCATAACACAAGACTCAATAAAAAAGTTTCGAATTGGTTTTGCACCAGCGACTTGGCGTTCAGTATCGGATCACTTAATTAATAAAGGTTACCAATCTAAAGATTTAGAGGTTGTTGGTTTAATTAAAAATAAAAATGATGGTTTTTATGATCGTTTTCGTGGTCGGATCATGTTTCCACTTTCAGATTCGAGTGGTCGGGTCATTGCTTTCTCCGGCCGAATATTTGAAGAAATAAAAGATAAAGGTCAAGATGAATTAGCTTTGGCTAAATATTTAAATTCTCCAGAGACTCCACTTTTTAATAAATCTAATGTTCTCTATGGAATTGATAAAGCTAAACTAGCTATAAAAACAAGAGGATATAGTATTATTGTTGAAGGACAATTTGATTTAATTCTTTCTCATCAATCTTCATTTGAAAATACGGTTGCCGTCTCCGGTACGGCCTTTGCCAATACAACTCAATCAAACAATGAGAAAGTTAATAATTTAGGTTTGATTCGTCGACTTTCTTCTAATATTATTTTTGCATACGATGGAGATAGTGCTGGTATTCGCGCGGCTAGTCGCTCAGCTATGATTGCTTTATCACTTGATATGCAAGTTAAAATTGCAATTTTGCCAAGCACAAAAGATCCAGCTGATTTAATAAAAGAAAATCCAGAAAATTGGAAAGAGATAATTAAAAATTCTGTAAATATTATAAGTTTTCATATTGATAGAATTTGTCAAGAAAATAAAGATCAAAGGGTTCGCGGTAAACAAATTAGAGAAATTGTTTTTCCTTTTTTACAAATAATAAAGAGTGAAATTGAAAAGGCAGCTTATATAAATGAAATTAATCAAAAGACAAAACTGCCAGAGGAAGCAATTAGAAAAGATTTTGAAAGTTTTGTTGCTGGCCATAGTATTATCATGCCAAAAGACGAGCTGAATCCTCCGAATATTGCCAATCATACTACTAGGCGCGAGATCTTAGAAGAACGGCTCTATGGAGTAGTATTTTGGCTCGAAGAAAAGACTGATCAACCTGAGCTTAAAATTCTCTGTGATTCATTCAAGAGCGAAGTTGGAGAAAATTTGTTTGAGAAACTAAAGATTAAATACGAGCCTAAGAAAAATCCTCTAGCATTCAAAGCAGATTTGTGGTATGGTACAGAGAATAATGCGATAGTTCGCGATCTTGAGGAGATAATCCTTAATCTTGAAGAAGAGATTTTAATAGAAGAATCAAATAGTTTGCGACAAGAAATTTTAAATAAAGAACAAAATAATGAAACAGAGTCACTTGGACAGACTCTAAGTGATTATCAAAAAATAGTCGGCAAAATTGAAATAATTAAAAATCGTCGTTTGCAATAATTTTATTATGAAAAAAACAAAACAAAAATCAAAAAAATCGGTGTCAAAGAAAACAGTTAAAATAGTTAAAAAAGCAAAATTAGTTAAAAAAGTAAAAATTACTAAATTATCTGCAACAGTCAAAAAAAATATCAAAAAGCCGATTACTAAAAAAGTTGTAGCTAAAAAAACTGCTAAAGTTATCAAGATTGTTAAACCGGTAATTAAAAAAAATAAATCTGTTTTGCCTCGTGCTCCGAAAGGAGAGTCAAAAGTCACTATTGCCGAGAGGAAAGCTCTTGATTTGGAAGTTAAATCAGCTAGTATTATTGAAAAAGGCAAGAAGCGTGGCTTTGTGACCTATGATGAGATTATTAAAGTTTTTCCTGATATTGAAAATAATATCTTATTTCTTGATGAACTCTATGAACGTTTAGCTGTTTCCGGTATTGATGTCCTTGAAGGGGGTAATTTACTCGATATGGAAGGTGATACAGAGAAGCTAGTGTTAAAATATAGTAAAGATGCTCAGACTTATGATTCAATTCAAATGTATTTAAAAGAGATTGGTCAATATCCCTTGATTCCGGCTAGTGAAGAGCGTGACCTAGCTCGTCGAATTGAAAAGGGAGATCAAGAAGCAAAAAATCTATTAGCTCGAGCCAATCTTCGATTAGTCGTTTCAATCGCCAAAAAGTATGTTGGCCGAAGCTCAGATTTAACCCTGCTTGACTTAATTCAGGAAGGCAATTTAGGATTATTTAAAGCCGTGGAAAAATTTGACTGGACAAAAGGTTATAAATTTTCAACCTATGCCACTTGGTGGATTCGCCAATCAATCACACGAGCACTGGCAGATCAGTCTAGAACAATCAGAATTCCTGTTCATATGGTTGAAACCATTTCAAAGTATAAACAAGTTGTTAGAAGACTTTCCCAAGACCTTGGTCGGGAACCTTTGGTTGAAGAAATTGCCACTGAAATGAATCTAGAAGTTGAGAAAATTCATATCATTGAACAAATCAATCAAGAAACTGTTTCATTGGAGCAACCAATTGGGGATGATGATGAGAAATCAACTCGCGGAGAATTTATTCCTGATGATAAAATTCTTCGACCAGATCAAGATGCTTCACATCGAATCCTTTCTGATCAGATTAAAGAAGTTCTTGATACTCTCTCTCCTAAAGAGCGTAAAATTCTTGAACTTCGGTACGGGCTCAATGATGGAATTCAGCATACTCTCGAAGAAGTCGGTCAAGACTTTGGTGTGACTCGTGAACGTATCAGACAGATTGAAGCGAAAGTTCATGAAAAACTTCGCAACAATGAAAAAATTGCTCGACTCAGAAATTATTTCGATTAAGATAAAAAAACACAAAGCTATTTGCTTTGTGTTTTTTTTGTTTATAAATTTATATTTATAATTGCTCAGTAATTGGAGCTTCTTTTGGTTCCATTAATCCAAAAACTAAATCAATATATTTCCAAAATGATTCATTCCCTTTAATCTTGGCGACACACTCGGATGCTGCAGCCTTTGGTAAGGCATTTTGTCCATTTTGGGTGTGAACGATCCAGTGGCGATAAATCCAAGCAACTTGTCCTTCTGATTCGTCGACAATTTTTTTAGCAGTAACATTAAACCGATTACAAAATGGGCATTCCAAATCAGAGTATTCAATTATAATTATTTTTGCATCTAGGCTTCCAATAATATGATCACTTTCATTTGGAGCTGGAACTTCACCCTTGTAATCTGATTTTGCGGTTCCTGCTAACATATTATCAATAATTGTTTTAATTCCTGATTCTTTGTCGCCAGCCTCATTAATAACATAATCATCATAGGGAATATTACCTCGAAGTTCCATTTTAGTTCCATCTTTGCCAACAATAACACTATAGGGTGTGCCTCTTTGATTGGTTGGAATGTTTTTCATTGCTAAATTTGCACTTTCTGTTGTTGTTTTGTATAAATCTTCTAATTTAGTTTCTTTTAAGCATAAAGCTAAAGCTTCTTTTTTAACTCCAACTTGTTCGGAAAGAGTTTTTGGAGCTTCGACTCCACTTGAACGATTAAAAATAAGACCTATCATAATAAGAAATCCAGCGACCACAATGGCCATTGGTATTGTAAACGTTTGTATTTTATTATTTTCCATTTATTTATAATAACATAGTTTTATAAATCAAACCACAGTTTTGTATTGAAATATTGACCAAATTGTGCTATATTATAAATTAGTTATGGGTCCTGTTTATACCGTTATTTTCTATATATTTTCCTTTATTTCTGTCTATGTGCAGATATTTTTTTTAGTGACATTTTTAGAAAAACGAAAATCAATTAAATGGAGTCCCGAGAAAATAGATCTCGATAATTATCCGACAGTTACAATTGCTGTTCCTTGTTATAATGAGCAAGGAGCGATTGCTAAAACAGTCAATTCACTTTTAGCACTTGATTATCCAAAAGATAAGTTGACTATTTATTTGATGGATGACGGTAGCACTGATAATTCATGGGAAATTATGAAAACTTTTGAACATTATCCAAATATTCGAATTTTTCATAAAGAAAATGGTGGTAAGCATACAGCCCTAAATCTAGCACTTGAACATACAACCTCAGAATTTTTTGGTTGTTTGGATGCTGACTCCTTTGTTCACCATCAAGCCCTAAAAAGAATCTTAAAATATTTTGAAAATGATCCAAAAAATATGGCCGTTGTTCCATCAATAATTATTTATGATCCAAAAAATATTATTCAAACGATTCAAAAGGTTGAATATGATATGTCTATTTATGTAAAAAAAACTTTGGGTTTAATGGGTGGAATGCAAGTTACACCGGGACCTCTTTCAACTTTTAGAAAAAAGGTTTTTGATGAACTTGGTCATTATCGGAAAGCGCACAATACTGAAGACCAAGAAATGGCTCTTCGAATGCAAGAAAAAGGTTATAAAATTGATTATTGTCCTGATGCCTTTGTTTATACTTCAGCCCCGAACTCTGTCGTCAAACTCTATCGTCAGCGCTTAAGATGGATATATGGTTTTATTAAAAATACTGTTGATTATCGCCGAATTTTATTTAGAAAAAAATATGGTCCTGTCGCTTTATTTACATTGCCGTCTGGAATTATTGCAATTACCGGAATGATATTTATTTTTTTTACAATTGTTTATAATTTAATTAATTTTGTTACAAATAAAATAATTGAGCTTCGTATTGTTGGCTTTAATAATTTTTTCAGTTTTAACTATCATTTTGAATGGTTCTTTGTTAGTACAAAAGCCGTGTTGTTCTTTTCGGTCATATTGTATATACTAGTTATGATATCCTTATTGATTGGCAGAAAATTATCGACCGGCAGAGCAAATCTGTCCATTTCGTTGTTTTATTATATTATTATTTTTAGTGTGATTGCACCTTTTTGGATGTTAAGGGCAGTATATAATGCCATTGTTTCAAAAGAATCAAGTTGGACATTAGAAGTAAATCGGCGTGTCACTAATAACTAATTATGCATCAACATGAACCTAATGATTGGAAGAAATATGTAATTGTTTTATTTATTACTTCAACAATATTTATCTCGGGACTTTGGATCTCGAGTTATTTAACATCAAAAAAAATTAATCAAGTAAGAAATATTGAAGATAAAATTTCGCTTGATTTAATGTCATCAGAAACCCAATTCAATTTGCTGGCAGAAATTTCATGTAAAGATATTTCAAATACTGTTTTATCCTCGGAATTAAGTTCACTTGCGGCCAAGATTACATATAGTGAAAGTAATATTGGAACAGAAAACATTGATGTTATATCTTTGAAAAAATATTACTCATTACTCGAAATTAAAGATTACCTTTTAATGAAGAAAATTACTGAACGTTGTGGAATAAAATCAGTTTTTATTTTGTATTTTTATAGTAATGATAATTGTCAAGATTGTGTCAAACAAGGTTATGCCTTAACTAGTATTAGTGAAAAATATCCTAATTTAAGAGTATATTCATTTGATTATAATTTAGATTTGTCTGCTTTAAAAGCGATGATTTCCATCTATAAGGTTCCGAATAATCTTCCAGCTATTGTTATTGATGGTAAGGTTCACAATGGATTTAATTCAATTGAAGATATTGAAAAATTTATTCCAAGTTTAGTCATTGAAAGAGAAAAGGAATTAAAGGCCAAACAACTTAAAGATACTAAAGCACTTAAGGAAGAGGCTTCAATAAAAGATGAAAAGTCTAATTAATAAAAATAAAATTTATCAATTGATACGCTTTGGTTTTGTTGGTTTTATTAACACCATGATTGATTTAGCTGTCCTAAACCTATTGGTTTATTTATTTTCTGTTACTGATCCTCTTGTTTTTACGATCTGTAAAGCTGTCTCGTTTGCTATCGCTGTCGTTAATAGTTATTTTATGAATAAATACTTTACTTTTAGTAATAGAAAGACGACTAATAAGTCTTTTTATTTATTTGTTATTATTAGCTTGGTTAGTTTGTTTGTTAATATGTTAATTTCCGGTTTAACTTTCTATTTATTTAATACTTATGCTGGATCTTTCTCAGTCAATGTTATTGCAACAATCTCAGGAATAATTGGAGCAATTTTTAGCATGTTCATAAATTATATTAGCTATACTTATTTTGTATTCAAATGATTAAAAATATTAAAATAAATATTTTAATGAATAAAAAGAAATATTTTTTCGGATTAATTTTATTTATTTATTCAGCTTTTTTGATTTGGTATAGTTTTAATGATATATCAATTTGGTGGGATGAAGCTGTTTATATTGGTATGGGTAAATATTTAGCAACTAGTGGACAAATTGGTATGTGGGAATTATTTCGTCCACCACTTTTCCCAATAATGTATGCCTTTTTATTTAAATTAAATTTACCCTTAATCATCTTTGGTAAAATTATCGTCATCTTCTCAAGTGTTGGATCAGTATGGCTAGCTTATCGCTTGGCAGATGATATAAGGAAAGGCGCTGGAATTTTTGCGGGCGTAATACTAATGACGACGCCAATATTTTTTTCCTTTTCTCGAGTACCGATGACCGATGTGATTTCAATTTTTTTCGTTTTATTATCTCTTTTCCTTTTTTCAAAAAATCGCTATTACCAGACTGGTCTAGTTGTAGCCACGGCCTTTTTATTTCGTTTTCCTCAAGGTTTAATTCTTTTACCGATAGGTTTGTCACTGCTATATAATAACTTCGAGCAGAATCTAAAACAATGGATTTCTATTGTGGTAATTATAGTTTTTAAGATAAGTCTAGGATTCTTCACAATAGTAATTCCATATTTAATCGTAAATTATTTGCTTTATGGAAGTATCTTTAAGCCTTTTATTCTTGCAAGCCAAGCGGTTAGTTTAAGTAGTGTATGGTATGATTATGGTTTATTGTTTTATATTGATAAGCTTTCTAAGATTGCGCCACTTTTGTTTTTAGCTTCATTTTCTCCATTTTTGTTTATTAAATATTATAGCTCGATAATAAAAAAGGAGAGACAAAACTTTATTCTAATTTTAATAGTGGCAATAATCTTAACTTTTTATTACTTTTGGCAGGTTCATAAAGAAGTGCGATATAGTTTAGGCTTTATCCCATATTTAGCTATTTTGGGAGGCATAACCGTAGGTTATCTTAATTCTTATTTTAATAGATTTAAAATAGTATACATATTATTCTTCATTATTGTTATCTTCTTGATCAATAAAAATGCTGATTATTATAAAGATCAGGCGGGCTATCAATTTGTTCCATTTCATAATCATTTGGAAACTTTGAATGGAACATTTTTGTCAACCAGTCCACTACTAGCTGTCTTTGGGCAAGTCAAAATCATCTCTTTATTTGAACGATTCAAAGGATTTGAGAACTTGATGAAAGATAATAGACAATTCGTTGACGGTATCTTCATTAAAGACTGTGATATTTTCTGTTCTGATAAAGTAGAAGGTCAGTTGTGTCTAAATGAATTAGATCAGATTTACCAGCGGATTAAAGATGAATCATTTGAAAAAACTTACCAAGAAAAAATTAATGAGTGCACATACAGTATTTATAACAAATAAAATGAACATATTTCTCAGTATAATTATCCCAGCCTATAACGAACAGCGGAGAATAAGAAAAACTCTTATTTATATTTCGGATTTTTTAAGACTCAATAAGATTGATTTTGAAATTATAGTGGTTGCCAATAATTGCAACGATAATACCGTGGAGCTTCTTAATCAAATCAAGCAAGAGTCAATTAAAGAATTAATCGTCATCGATATTCCGCGCCAAGGAGTCATTGGAAATATGAAAGGTTATGCTATATCTGTCGGTATGCAGAAAGCGATAGGGAAGTATCATTTATTTATTGATGCTGATAATGCTACGACTTTTGAGAGTGTTTTCTCCTTTATTAAATATATAGATGGTGGGTACGACGTTGTAATTGGTTCGCGGTATGTCAAAGGATCTGAAGTAATAAAAAAGCAACCACTTTATCGTGTCGTCTTGAGCCGTTTGAGTAATTTATTGATCCAACTTGTCTTATTGCCAGGAATTTATGATACGCAGTGTGGTTATAAAATGTTTAGTCAAAGAGCTTCAAAAAACATATTTCAAAAAGTCACTGTGACTGGATGGGGAGCCGATATGGAAATGCTGGCTATTGCTCAGACTCAAGGGTATAAAATTAAAGAAGCCCCAATTCGTTGGGAAGCTCAAGATGAATCGACTGTTCGGGCTCATGCATTCACCTATACATTAAAGGAACTCTTTGCTATTCGTTGGAATGTCGCCAGAGGTATATATCAGGTTCGAAAATAATTAAAAAATGAAAATTATTAAATTATTAGAAAAAATTAAAAAGAATATTTTAGGATTAGATCGTATTAGCTATTTAATGATAGGTGTTATTCTCCTTTCTTTTCTTGTTCGGATTGCTTATTTATTTTATAATCCTGTTCGAGGTTGGGATGAAAGTGTTTATCTTAATTTAGGTTCTGATTTGGCTCATAATCCATTACTGTATTCACTAATAAATAGCGGATGGAATGATTTTATCCCCTCAACGGACTTCATATATAGCTGGCCAAATATTGGTTTTCGCCCGCCGGTCTTACCATATACTTTAGCTATTCTTTCTTATTTTAAATTAAATTTTATTATTTCAATCTTGATACCGATCATTTCAACTTGGAGTGTTTATTTAGTATTTGTATTGGGAAAAAATTTATTTAATAAAAGAGTCGGATTAATATCGGCAATTTTCTTTGCTCTATTACCTATAAATATTTACACTAGTCAGAAGATTTGGGTCGATTCAGTTGTTGCTTTTTTTATTTTGCTTTCCTTTAATAGTTTTTGGCAAGGCTTTGAAGTAGGGAATAAACGACAAAAACTTTTATTTGGTTTATACTTGGCTTTGGCCCTGCTTACTCGCTATACAGCCATGTGGATTGCTCCAGTATTTTTACTTTATTTTTTATTTCGCGATAAATCACTTAATTTTTTGAAAGATAAATATTTATGGTTGGCTGTTCTAATATTTTTCTTAGTTATTATTCCTTGGCTTATATATGGTTATGTTTTTTATGGTCAGCCTCTTGGTGGATTTATTCATGGTTTACAGGCTGCGAACTATTATGGTGGCATCCAAGAGTGGAGTTATTATCTTTCTCGTAGCTGGCGCATTTTTACTATTCTCGGCCTAGGATTTATTATTGCTTTATTTTACCTAATTATTAACAAAGAATATCAAAGACGGCAAGTTTATTTACTTTTAATTTGGGGAATATTTTTTTCTGTGATGGTAATGGCTATGCCTCATAAAGAAGATCGCTATATCTTACTTGTCGGCCCTGTTGTTTGTATCATCGTCGCTTATATAATAGATAAAGTAAAAAATAGATTCTATCTTCAATATACTATTATTATTCTCTTTATTGTGGCACTTTCTTATACTTCCTATCAGGCATTTAAAATTGAATATGTCATAGAGAAAGATAAATCGAGCATCTGTTTAACTCAAGGTTTTAATTATATTAATACTAAATTACCAGGTAGTGCTTCAATAATTAGCCAACAATCGCCCGTTATTTACTATTACACGAAGAGAAATATCTTGCCCTATCCAGAAATTTGGAGTATAAGCAATCTTGAAAATATTATAAATTACAATCGAGCATCGCAATCTGTTTACATATTTTATACCAGTTATGATTCCGTGCTTGGTCCTTACGTTCACGGGGATTTAGAGCAAAATTATGCTAAAGTTTTTGAATGTTCAATTGATTATGGCTTTGCAACGGTTTATAATTATAAATAAAAAAACCGGAGGTTATCCGGTCCCAGTATTTTTAGATATATTTATATCTGCCCTCTTAGAAATGACAGAATATAAACTAATATTTCTCTCGACAAAAAAATATGTCGATTTCTTGTCCACCATTGTGTGGATTTTGTATCATAGGGGATATTGGCTTTAATCTCCCTATTAGATATTTTTATACCGATTTTTTTTGCCATCATTTTAATTCTTGGCAAATGATCTTGGTGGCCCACAAGAATTGCTTCGAGATAGCCAAGACCATCCATCACTTTTTTTGCTTTTTTTAAAACAGCGTAGGTGTCTAAATATTCACCTTCATTTTGGCCAACACTTACAACTATTGATTTATTCCCCAATTGTTTCAATAAATTGGCAATTTCCCATTGAGCAATGATAGGAATATTTAAGTCTATCATTTCCAAGCAAATCCTGTAATTAGATTTGCCATAATGTTTTTTTCGGCCCATTCCAAAAGATAGGGCAATCAAGCATTCTTTTCCCATTTTTTTGAATGATTAATTAATTATCAATCCATATCATTGATATAATAACATACTTAAATATTTAAGTCAATATTTTATTTAAGAGCTCCGCCGTTCGAATACTCGTGCCTAAATAGAATCCTTTACACGAGGAATTATCACGAGTTACTAAATCTACTCGGATGGATACATCCTGCGTAGACTAAGTACTCGCGACCGCGACTCGAAAAAGAATAATTAAGATTATTCTTTTTCTTTCGAATCCTCGTGCCATTATATAAAATAAACTCTTTCAATAACATTGAAAGAGTTTATTTTATATTTGAGCCGGCACGAGGATTCGAACCCCGGACATCCACTTTACAAAAGTGGCGCTCTACCAACTGAGCTATGCCGGCATAGCTAAGATAATATCTTCAGCTAGAAACTATCTTAACAGATATATGTGATAATTACAACTCATGTTCTTGTTTAATTTTTTCTTTAATCTTTTTCATCTTGATTTTTGATTCAAGAACAACTCGACTGATAAATGATTTCTTATTAGTTTGAGTTGTTTCAGATTTTTTCCAAAATATCCGATAAACTTTTGGCCAATTTTCGATGATCCATTTATGTGATTTTGTTGTAATTAAGTACCAATATTTAGCAACTGATAAAACGATGAAGAGAAGAAGATTTTTGGTTAAATAAAGAAATATTTTCTCAATCTGACGAAAGGAAATTTTTGGATCCTTTGTTATTGTTTCGATCGGAGAATTAATTCGTTTGGTTTCAATTTTCCACGCTCGAAAAGTAATCATTGTGAATGCAATAAAAATAGCCAACAAAAAAATAATAATATTAAAAATCATAATTTTTTAACCAATGGATTCACGGATGAACTTCACGAAAACAGCTTTACTGTTTAAAAGCAACTGGCTGACTGTTAGGTCGGGATTTTTAATGAATGACTGATTCATTAATGTTTGTTCTTTAAAATATGTTCCGATTTTACCTTCTAACATTTTAGCTTTAATTTCTTCTGGTTTATCAGACTCAGCTACTTCTTTTTCAAATACTTCAACTACTTTCTTTTTATCGTCTTCAGTTATTTCATCAAGATTCACAAAGACCGGTTTCATAGCAGCGATATGCATGGCAATATCTTTCGCTAATTCTTTTGTGCCTGAAGAAAGGACAACAATGACGGCACTTTTACTATTATGAACATAACTGCCAATTATTTCGCCTGTTACTTCTTCGATTCGGCCAAGTTCTATTTTCTCACCAACCTTCTGAACAACTTCATTAATTAGTGGAAGTGATTTTTCTTTCATTGAATCTATTCCTTCGGTAATTGCCATCTCGGCTAATTTCTCAGCCAAATTAACAAAATCAGCATTCTTGGCTACAAAGTCAGTTTCAGAATGGATAGCCATAAGTAAAGCTTTATTATCTTTTTCTTTAACGATAATTAAACCATCGGAAGCATTGCGATCAGCTTTTTTAACGGCAATACTACTTGATTTCTTTTTTAGAATAATCAAAGCTTTTTCCATATCGCCTTCGGCTTCTTCAAGAGCATTTTTACATTGCATGACAGAAACACCAGTTCCATCTCGTAATTCTTTAACTAATTGAGCTGTGATTTGTATGGACATAATTTAAATTTTACCATAGCGTAGCTAGGGTTTTAATAATAATTATTTCTTAGTTACTTCTGTTTTCTCAGTGGTTCCAGCTGTACCGCTTATGTAGGCTTCTTTAATAGCATTAAGGAAAAAATCAATACTTGAAACTGAGGCGTCGTTGGCGATAATAGGGAATTCTGATTGTTTTAAATTGCAATCAGTATTTAAAACAGAAATAACTGGCAATTTCATCTTATGAGCTTCTGTTACGGCAATATTTTCTTTCTTTGGATCAATGACAAAAACAACATCAGGAATTTTAGTTATTCCAGTTAGACCCTGGAAATTTTTTGTCATATCATCCATTTCTCGATCGATTAAGAGTCTTTCTTTTTTTGTATATTTATCAAGGCCACCTTTTTCTTTCTGATCTCTCAAATCAAGTAGCTTGGTGATTCTTTTTTTAATTTCTGGGAAATTTGTTAAGGCTCCTCCTACCCAACGTTCGTTAACATAAGGCATATTAAGAGCAAGTGCAACTTCGGCAGTTTTTTGACGAGCTTCGGCTTTGGTTCCAACAAATAATATTGTCTTACCACTTTGGGCAAACGAAGCGACGGCTAGAAGTGCTTGCTCAAAAAGATCATAAGTCTTTTCGATATTGATTATATCGACTCCATTTTTTGTGGCAAAAATATAATTACTCGTTGATGGGTGGCGACGACTCTTGGAGTATCCATAGTGGGCTCCAGCCTTAAACATCTCTTCAATGCGTTTGTTTTGTGTACTCATATTATATATATGGTTAATTAATGATAAAGCTCCGTTTTTAAGCATTCCAGCTACACCTCCACACTTATATTTTTATAATTATGATTAAATAATATATATTTTAAATTATAATTAATCTAAAAAACATATCTAATCATAACACATTGTTTTTCTTTAAAAACAATAAAAATATGGGTGTGGTGGTAAATTTACAAGGTGATTTTCAATAAAAAAATCCCTCACGGAACATATGAAGATATTAACATAAAATAAGGGTTTTAGGTAGTTGACAAAAACACAACTATATTATGTAATACACGAAGTGGGTTGGCCTCGTGGCTTGCCACGATGTACATGTAGGAATATATGGAAACCCTCGGTTTCTATTGTTAATTTTGTGGCGTAGTTTCCGGCCATACTCCGTGGTAATTGATTTAAAAGTTATTTAAACAGCCATAATAATAATAATGTTAATGGTTGTTTTTTATTTTACATGTTTCTATTTATTAGTATTTTATATTTTACCCAACTTACGCTATCGCGCGTTTCGAGTAAAGTGGTATAATTATATATATGAGTGTTGAAAGGGAAGTCCTTGAATATTTAAATAAAAAGAAATCGACGCTTAGATATAAAGGTGTAAGAGTTGGAATTTTTGGCTTGCCGGATTTTAAATATTACAAATATCAAACACTATCAAACAAGTTATCAATTTTAAAGAAAAAAGGTTTAATCGCTAAAATGCCAAACGAGGAATATATAATAACTACTAAAGGGAAAATATTTTTAGAAGCGGGGAAAGATATTTTAAAGAAATTTGAAACTGATAAAAAAGAGAATGAGCCTAAGGACTTATTAATTGTTTACGACATAGAAGAGAGTAAGAAAAAGGAGAGAGATTGGTTCCGTCGTCATTTAAAGAAGTTTCATTTCATAATGATACAAAGAAGTGTTTGGGTTGGTCCATCCCCATTACCGAAAGAATTTATTGATTATTTGAAAGAGATAAAAATTGGTCAGGATCTAAAAACTTTTAAATTAGCCAAAGGTTATGGAAAAAAATGATTTTTACCCAACTTACGCTATCGCGCGTTTCGGGTAAAATGAATTTTACTGTTGGATTTTAGATTCTAGGTATTAGATATTAAGAATTGAATAATAATTGATATTATTTTTTTACTATTTAAAAGAAATCAAATTAGGAAGTAACTTCAAGACATTCAGAATTACAAAAGGGTACAGTGAAAAATAAATTACCCAACTTACGCTATCGCGCGTTTCGAGTAAAATGAATTTTACTGTTGGATTTTAGATTCTAGGTATTAGATATTAAGAATTGAATAATAATTGATATTATTTTTTTACTATTTAAAAGAAATCAAATTAGGAAGTAACTTCAAAACATTCAGAATTACAAAAGAGTACAGTGAAAAATAAATTACCCAACTTACGCTATCGCGCGTTTCGGGTAAAATGGATATCATTGTTAGATACTAATCGATAAGAATATATATTAATAAAGTTGGATTAACTTTAGTAGATATGAGTAATGTTTAAATAATATATCAAAAAATCGATCCATAATGTATAAAAACACGTTGGTAATTAAAATTGTAAAAATGGGGGTTTTAGGGTAATATGTGGAGATATGAAGCAATCACAATTATTTACTAAAACAAAGAAGGAATCGCCTTCGGATGAGGTTTCACTTAATGCGGAACTTCTTATTAAGGCGGGATTTATCAATAAAGAAATGGCCGGAGTTTATTCTTAT
Organism: Minisyncoccia bacterium; assembly: GCA_038219305.1. GTDB lineage: Bacteria > Patescibacteriota > Minisyncoccia > Phycocordibacterales > UBA9973 > UBA8515. The sequence continues at coordinate 17,932 of JBBRJM010000009.1, forward strand.
CTACCTCTTGGTTTACGTGTCATCAAAAAAATTGAAAATATAATCCGTGAGGAGATGAATGCTATTGGTGGACAGGAAATTGTTCTAACGGCTTTGCAAGAAAAAAGTACTTGGGAACCAACGAATCAATGGAATGATGATCAAGTTGATGTTTGGTTTAAAACAAAATTGAAAAATGACACAGAACTTGGTTTGGCAGTAACTCACGAAGCAGCAATTACAAAAATGATGAAATCATTTATTCAGTCATATCGAGATCTTCCCAAATATGTTTATCAATTCCAGACTAAGTTTAGAAATGAAATAAGAGCAAAAAGTGGGATAATGAGAACTCGCGAATTCGTGATGAAAGATCTTTATTCATTTTCTAAAAATGAAGAAGATCATAATATTTTTTATGAAAAATCTAAAGAAGCTTACAAAAATATTTTTAAAAGAGCAGGTATTGGTCATTTAACATATTTAACTTTTGCTTCTGGAGGTATGTTTTCGAAATTCTCTCATGAATTTCAAACTATTACATCAGGAGGTGAAGATACAATTTATGTTGATGAAAACAAAGGAATTGCCATAAACAAAGAAGTTTATAATGATGAAGTTCTGGATCTACTTGGTTTAAAGAAAGAGGAATTGGTTGAGAATAAAGCTGTTGAAGTTGGAAATATCTTTACACTTGGGAGTCGTTTTTCTGATGCATTAGATTTAAAATATAAAACTGAAGATGGAGAAGAAAAATCAGTCTTTATGGGTTCATATGGGATTGGTCCCGGGCGTTTAATGGGAACTATTGTTGAAGTAATGTCTGATGATAAAGGAATTATTTGGCCTGAATCTGTGGCCCCATTTAAGATTCATTTGCTTTTACTCGGCAGTGATGAGAATGTGATTAATAATGCCAATTTGTTGTATGAAGAATTGGAGAGGAAAAATATTGAAGTTCTTTTTGATGATCGTATGGATGTTAGTGCTGGAGAAAAATTTGCTGATTCAGATTTAATTGGAATTCCAAATCGAATCGTTGTTTCCAAAAGAAGCCTAGCTGATGGAGGATATGAAGTTAAAAAGCGTGCAGAAAATAATGGTAAAATAATAAACCAAAGTGATTTATTTGCCATGTTTAAATAATATTTATGTTTAAAAAATTTTACAGAATGTTTTCAAATGATATCGGAATTGACCTAGGTACATCTAATACTCTAGTTTATTTGAAAGGTCATGGGATCGTTATTAATGAACCTTCTGTTGTTGTAGTCAATCAGAAAACTGGCCAAATCGTTGCTGTTGGCGCTGAAGCAAAACAAATGCTTGGCCGAACTCCCGGACATATTAGAGCTGTGCGTCCTATTGTTGATGGTGTAATTTCTGATTTTGAGGTGACTGAAGAGATGCTCTCGTATTTAATAAGTAAAGCTGAAAAGATTTCTAATAAAATGATTCGCCCTCGCGTCGTTGTCGGTGTACCAACGGGAATTACTAATGTTGAAATTAGAGCTGTCGAAGATGCCGCTCGCGGTGCCGGAGCTCGTGAAGTTTATATTATTGAAGAACCAATGGCGACAGCGATTGGTATTAGACTGCCAGTTAAAGATGCCATTGGTTCTGTTGTGATAGATATTGGTGGTGGAACAACTGATGTGGCTGTTTTGGCTCTCTCTGGTGTCGTTGTTTCTAAAAATTTAAAAATTGCCGGTGACTTACTAAACTCCAACATTGTAAATTATATGAAGGATGAATTTAAATTACTTATTGGGGAGCGGACAGCTGAGAATGTTAAAATTGCTATTGGTTCTGTGATTGAAGGAGAGCCAATGGAAGCTGAAGTCAGAGGGCGCGATCTTGTCACGGGACTACCTCGCCAAGTCATTGTAACTGATTCTGATATCAGAGAAGCGATAATGTCTTCTATTTTGAGTTTAGTTGATGGAGTTAAAGAAGTACTTGAAACAACTCCTCCGGAATTGCTCTCTGATATTATTCATAGGGGAATTGTTCTCTCTGGTGGTGGGTCGCTCATTCGTGGTCTTGATATCTTACTCCACAATACTCTTAAAATTCCGGTCTATATTGCTGAAGATCCTCTAACTGCCGTTGCTCGTGGAGCTGGTGTGGTACTAGATGATTTTGACTCTTATCAAGAAGTTTTATTAAATACCGATGATACATCAGTTCCGCGATAAAAAAGAAATAGCTCGTCAACGAAAAAATATCCAAAATTTTATTATTTTTGGTGTTTTTATTTTAATTGCTACTTTAGGTGGATTGACTTGGACTGGTCATATTTTTCATTTTATTGGTCGTCCAATTTGGCTGGTGGAAAAAAGTGCTAATAAATTTATCGATGATAATGGTGCAATTATACGTTCCAAAAAATCCATCTACTCGGAAAATGAAAATTTAATACGTGAAAATGATGATTTAAAAATTTCGTTGATAGAATACAATCTATTAAAAGATGAAAATATTAAATTGAAAAAACTCCTCGGTCGACTACCGACGACTGGGAATTTTATTCTTGGAAATATTTTGACCAAACCAAATCACTCTCCTTATGACACAATAATCATTGATATTGGAGAAGTACAAGGGATTATTGAAGGAGATATGATTTATGCTTTGGGTGTTGTTCCAATTGGTCAAATTTCTAAGGTTTACAAAAGCACAGCTCTCATATCTCTTTATTCAAGTCCGAATCAAAAAACTAAGGCAATATTAGAAGGTTTAAATACAAGTGTTGAATTAATCGGTCGAGGTGGAGGAAACTTTGAAATGATGATTCCAGTCGATTTAACTGTCGAAAAGGGTTCAAGTGTACTCTTGCCTGGTAATCAGATAGAAATTATTGGCTATATTGAAGAAATTATTTCTTCACCGACAGATCCGATTAAAAAAGTTTTACTTAGTTCACCAGTAAATATTCAAAATATTAAATGGGTAGAAGTTAAAAAATCCGAACCCCTTTAATGGATCTCTTACTTGTCTTTAGTTATTCTAAATAAAAAAGTAATAATTAATTAATAATAAAGAATCAGATTGTCTCATTTTTAAAAGACGATCGCAATTGAGATGAAAGCTATCAAATTTGAAATAATAAATAAAATTGCCAATAATCTTGGTCGTGCTGGAGAATTAACGACACCACACGGCATTATAAAAACGCCGGCTTTTGTGACAGTTGGAACGAAAGGAACAATTAAATCGCTGACTCCAGAGCAACTACTATTAAATAATGTTGAAGTAGTATTAGCAAATACTTATCATTTATATTTACAACCAGGAGACGAGTTAATTAGAGATGCGGGAGGGCTTCATAAATTTATGAATTGGCATGGACCGTTAATGACGGATTCGGGAGGTTTTCAGGTTTTTTCGCTTGGTGTGGCTTATGGCAAAGAAATTAGTAAAGTTATCTCGGTCACTGATCCGAGTTTCCTTATTCCTGAACGCTCGAGTGCTCAAGATGGTGTGCCTAGACTTGCGACCATTGGTAACGATGGGGTTTCTTTCCGCTCTCATATAAATGGCTCTCTTCACTATATAACACCTGAGAAGTCAATTCAGATTCAGCATAACTTAGGGGCTGATATTATTTTTGCATTTGATGAATGTACATCGCCTACTGAAAATGAGAGATACCAAGAGGAAGCTCTATCTCGAACTCATGCTTGGGCAAGACGGAGTTTGGAAGAACATAAAAAATTAGAAGAATTAAAAATTAATTCGCAAAAGAATTTTTTTGAGACGTTCTCGGATGAGGGAGGACGAGGTACCAGACCATCTCAAAAAGATACTTTTAATATGTTTGATCATTCGCATGAACAATATTCACAGTCTTTGCCTCAGGCACTCTTTGGAATTGTTCAAGGAGGACGTTCAGAAGTTCTTCGAAAAAAATCCGCACAAATTCTTGCAGATATGAAAATAAGTAATGGGATGGATCCCGTGACAAATGAAGAAAGTTTTAAGGATTTTGATGGTTATGGAATCGGTGGTTCATTTGCTAAAGAAGATATGAGCTCGGCTGTTTTTTGGGTCAATGAAATATTACCCGAGAATAAACCTCGCCACCTGCTTGGAATCGGGGAGCCAGAGGATTTATTTATGGGTATTTTAAATGGGG
>JBBRJM010000010.1:0-20081 GCA_038219305.1 Minisyncoccia bacterium
GATATCCCAATAGTACCCGTGAATCATATGGAAGGTCATGTCTTTTCAATTTTTCCAAAGAAAACAAAAAACTTTACAGTAGAAATAAATGAAAAAATGTTCCCTATGCTTTCTTTATTAGTTTCTGGTGGACACACAGAAATTGTACTAATAAAAGACTGGATGAAATATAAAAAAATCGGACAAACAAGAGACGATGCAGCTGGTGAAGCTTTTGATAAAGTCGCTCGCATGCTAGACCTTCCCTACCCCGGCGGACCAGAGATTTCAAAATTGGCTAATATTGAACGAGAAAATAGCGAAAAATCTGATTTTATTAAACTACCTCGCCCTATGATTTATACAAAAGATTATGATTTCTCTTTTTCTGGACTGAAAACTGCAGTGCTTTATCTAATACGGGATTTAAAAGAAAAAAATCCTAATATATTAGAAGATATTAAAATAAAACAAAAGATTGCATGTGAATTTGAAAATGCAACAATCGAAACTCTTGTCTATAAAACCATAAAAGCAATTAAACAATATAAAATAAAAACTCTCATTGTGGGAGGAGGTGTTTCCGTAAATACTTATTTGCAGAAAGTAATGACAGAAAAGATTAAAGAATTGAGTAATATCTTGCCTTACTCAGAAAAAATAAAAGTGCACTTCCCTTCTAAAAGTCTCACTGGTGACAACGCTCTCATGATAGCAATAGCTGGGTATTTCCAAGCCAAAAATAAAAAGTTTGTAAAAAATTTAAATTCAATAAAAGCTCAAGGAAATTTAAGTTTATAAAAAGACTGTTTTAATTACGTATAAAAAATGCTATATTTTATATATGCAAGAATCAAATATAGACACTAAACTATTAAAACCATATGACCCAAAAGAAACAGAGGGCCGTATTTATAAAGTATGGGAAGAAAGTGGCTTTTTTAATCCCGATGTTTGTATTGAAAAAGGGGTAACAGATAAAAATGCTGAAACCTTTTCGATTGTGATGCCTCCTACTAATGCTAATGGTTCTCTTCATTCTGGACACGGATTGGTTATGACAATTGAGGATATTATTACTCGATATAAAAGAATGCGAGGTTATCGAACATTATGGCTTCCGGGACTTGACCATGCTGGATTTGAAACACAAGTGGTTTACGAAAAGAAACTAGAAAAAGAAGGACGCACAAGATTTGGAATGGATAGAGATGATTTATATAAAGAAATTCTTGATTTTACTTTAATGAATTCAAGCAACATCAAAGAACAAGTTCGAAGAATGGGTGCTTCTTGTGATTGGTCTCGTGAAAAATTTACCCTAGATGATAGTATTGTAAAAATAGTCTATAGTACTTTTGATAAATTATACAGAGATGATTTAGTCTATCGAGGAAATCGAATCGTCTCTTGGTGTTCAAAACATCAAACATCATTTTCCGATTTGGAAATCAAAGATGAAGAAAGAGTGGATAAATTTTACTACTTAAAATATGGCCCTTTTGTTATTGCTACTTCTCGTCCCGAAACTAAATTCGGAGATAAATATGTGGTGATGCACCCAGACGATAAACGCTATAGTGAATATAAAGATGGCCAACAAATAGACCTAAAATGGATTAATGGACCTATCACAGCAACAATCATCAAGGACTCGGCCGTTGATATGGAATTTGGAACAGGAGTCATGACAATAACTCCATGGCATGACAATGCCGACTTCGAAATTGCCGAGAGACATAATCTCGATAAGGAACAAATAATAAATGAATATGGAAAATTACTAGAAGTCGCTGGTGAATTTGCTGGTATGCATATTACGAAAGCTCGAACACTCATCATAGAAAAACTTCAAAGAGAAGGTTTAGTTGAAAAAATAGATGAGAATTATAAACACGTTGTCAAAACTTGTTATAAGTGTGGAACCGTCATCGAACCTCAAATTAAAAATCAATGGTTTGTAAAAATGAAACCGTTAGCAGAAAAAGCATTAGAAAAAATAAATAGCGATACAATTAAATACATTCCAGAACATTATAAAAAAGTTACCGTTCACTGGTTGGAAAATATCATGGATTGGAACATCTCACGACAAATTGTTTGGGGCATCCCGATTCCGGCAAAAATATGTGAAGTCTGCGCCCATGGAATGGTTGATATAGAAAACAAAATTACAAAGTGTGATAAATGTGGTGGAAATGTCAGGCAAGATATTGATACTTTTGATACATGGTTCTCCTCAGGCCAATGGCCATTTGCCTCCCTTGGCTATCCACTAAATAAAGATTACCAAGATTATTATCCACTAAACATCATGGAGACAGCTGGAGATTTAGTTTTCTTTTGGGTATCTAGAATGATAATGTTGGGTCTTTATGTCACCGGTGATATCCCGTTCGATTATGTTTATTATCACGGTATGGTGTTAGACGCTAAAGGACAAAAGATGAGTAAGAGTAAAGGTAATGTTATAGATCCATTAACACTAACAGATAAATATGGAACCGATGCATTCCGAATTGGAATGGTTGTTGGAAATACTCCCGGCACTTCCCTTGCCCTATCTGAGGATAAAATAAGAGCCTATAAAAATTATGCCAATAAACTTTGGAATATAACTCGCTTTATTCTTTCTTCGATTGAAGATATAAAATATGACCAAAATTTCAACCAATATCAAGTCAGAGAGAAGGAACTAAATATAGAAAAAAATGATTTGATAAAAAATATTTCGAAAGAAATGGATGAATATAAATTCTATCTCGTCGGGGAAAAAATTTATCAGTATACTTGGGCCCGTTTTGCAGATATTATTATAGAAGAAAGCAAAACTATAATATCAGAGGGTACAGATCAGGAAAAATTATCCCGTCAACATTTTCTATTAAGTACTTTAGTGGATATCTTAAAAATTCTTCACCCATTTATGCCATTCGTGACTGAAGAAATTTGGAGTATGATGCCAGTAGATGATAAAAAATTATTAATAGTGGAACATTGGCCAAACTAAACTTGTCTCGTAGTAAATTTTTGATTAATTAAAAATAAATAAAATAAATAATTCGTAAAAATCGAAATCAAATAAAATGAAAATTAATATTAAAATTTTACTACTAGGATGATTGATTTAATAAAAGAGCCTAAAACATTTATCTTTGCTGTCATTGGTGGTGCTCTACCGGCCATTTTATGGCTTTGGTTTTGGCTACGCCAAGAAGACGACGAGAATCCAGAACCAGTTGGGTTAGTAATTCTTTCTTTTATTCTCGGTGGATTGATGATCTTTATTGCGATTTGGTTGGAAAAATATTCACTCAATTTTATATCTGGTGGTACAACTAAGATAGTTGTTTGGGCTGCCATAGAAGAGCTTGTGAAGTTTGCCGGCATCTCTATTATCATTTTTGGTAGTGGAATTATTGATGAACCTATTGATTTCCCTATGTATTTTATTGCTTGTGCTCTTGGTTTTGCCGCTTTTGAGAATGTTTTTTATCTGATAAATCCGATTGAAGTCAGCGGGACAGTTGTTGGAATGTTGACTGGTAATCTTCGCTTTCTCGGTTCGACACTCCTTCACGCTATTGCTAGTGGTATGATTGGTTCAGCTCTGGGATTATCTTATTATTTAAAACAATATCGCTTTGTTTATCTTTTGATTGGAATAATATTTGCCGTAGTATTGCATAGTGTCTTTAATTTTTTTATAATGAAAGGAAGCGGTGAAAATTTCTTGTCAGTTTTTGGATTCCTTTGGGTCGTCGCGATTATTAATATACTTATATTTGAAAAGATAAGGCGTATGGGAAAATACCAACAGGTATCCTAACGCAACAATTTATATATGATTAAAAAAAGATCATTTTTAGAACGTATAACAGGAAGTATGAGATTGGAAGATGATGAAGAATCAGCTCAAAATCAAACTCGTAAAATAAATATACCAGAACATCATGATTCTGAAGAACCAAAAAAAGAAGGGGCTTGGGAAGATAATACCGAAGCAGAATTAACAGTTGATTTATATCAAACTCCAACAGACATTATTGTTCAAACAATGGTGGCTGGAGTTCAACCTGACAATTTATCGATAACGATAACACGCGATATGATAACTATTAAAGGTAAACGTGAAGAAAATCAATCAATTAATTCGGAAAATTATTATGTTCAAGAACTTTACTGGGGTTCATTCTCTCGAACCATATCATTACCCGAAGAAGTTGATCCAGAGGGCGCCGAAGCTGTAGAAAAACATGGACTTCTAATTATTAAACTGCCAAAGATTAATAAAGACAAGGAGACAAAATTGAAGATTAAATCAATATAATAATTTAATCAAAAAAATTAGAATAACTTTAAAAATACATCACTTTGTGCGATCTCGCAAAGTGATGTATTTTTTGGATTAATAATTTTTATTTAAATATATTTATTTCAAAATTAAAACCCTAATAATTTGTTAACTATTTATATCAAATTTTCAACGAGTATTGAGCCATTCAATCATCTTTCTATAAGTATTGGGCCCGGTTTCACCATCGGCAGTTATTTTTTGATCTTTTTGGAATTTAGTCACAGCGGTAATTAGACCTGGTCCATAGTCATTATCGACTCGGCTAGTCGTATTATTATAAATATTTATAAATCTTTGAACTGTTCCGACTCTTTCACCTTTGGAACCTTTCTTCATATAAATATTATCATTAATTAATTTTTGTAATTCATTAATTTGTGTTTGATATTTACTGACGATTGGTGCTGGTGTTACAGTCTTTATTGGTGTCACAGGGTCAACAGGTTTAATATCACTCGTTGGAATAACAACTGAAGCCACTTCTGAAGTAGATTCAAGAAGACTCACTTTAGATTTTAAAATGATAATTTCTTTTTCTAACTCTTCATTTTTTATTTCCAATTCTTTTTGTTTTTGATTATTAACATTAACATTACCAGGCTCAATCGTCGAAAAAGCCCAATATCCCACAGCCCCCATTACAACTAAAAGAAATAATGTAAAAAGTGTCGATTTAAAATTCTCCATCTAATAATTATACCAGAACTTAAAAAAATAGGAACAGTTGTAAACCAAACCTAGAAAATCTTTCAAATCTGGCCTCACCCATAAAACAGTTTATGAGCTGTCTTGACCCAGATTTGAACTGGATTTCTCAACTGAAGAAATATTTTGAGTTTGTGTTTAATGTGCCGAGACCCAGATTTGAACTGGGGACATCTCCCTCTTCAGGGGAGCGCTCTACCAACTGAGCTATCTCGGCAAATAATTTTTCTTCTTCTTCTAAGTTTATCAACTGTTCGTCGCTTGTCCACCAAAACAGCGTATCTCGGCAAATAATTATATTTTAAATAATTTTACTGCAAGTCTTTAATTAATTGTTGCAAATTTTTTATATCCATATTACCACTTGCTTCTGTTGTTTTATTATCTTCTATCATACCACCAGTATAAACATTAATTAAATTTTCAAGAACTGGTTTCATAAAATAAAAAGCTCCAAAGGTAATGCCAATAATTATAAACCAATATGCAATTTTAGAAATTTGAGACCAAAATTGAACATTACGGATCTTAAGAAGCAAAGTATTATTCTCCTTAGATAATCTAAGATTTTCTTCTAATAATTGTTTTAATTCAGGATCCATAGATAGAATATTATCATATATTAAGAGAAAACAAAAGTGCCCTCGACCAGAATCGAACTGATATCTATTCCTTAGGACGGAACTGTTCTATCCATTGAACTACGAGGGCAAAATTATAAAAGCATTCCAATTTATTGAAATGCTTTTATAATACGTCAATATTCAAAATTATGCTACTCTTCTTGAATACCCAATAATTCATTTATTTTTGTTTTATTAAAACCAACAATTATATTTACATCGTTAATGATAATTACTGGAACACCCATTTGACCACTTTTTTCAACCATCTCCTTTCTTTTGATTAAATCAGAAGAAACATCAAAATCTTGAAATTCTATGCCTTCCTCATTAAAATAATCCTTTGCTATGTGGCAAAAGTGACATGTTGGGGTACTATAGATAACTACTTTATTCATACTAATACAAACACATTAATTAATAAACTTTAATAATATAATTATATCATACTCATAAAAAATACAACCCTTGACAAAGAGGGTAAATATTAAATATATTTATAGTTTTGGTTACTATATTTCTAAATAAAAGTGCGGGATACGAGAATCTCGCCCTACGGTCGCGGGTACTTTTCTGATTGCAGAGCAACACAGAAAAGTCTTTCGATTCTCGTCGAAAGCAAAGCAGTTTGCTTTCTATCCCGCACAAAAAAATTATGTTTTTGTGCGGGATACGAGAATCGAAACTTACAGTTTCAGTACACCATTTCCGGTGTAAACACACGGAAATGCTCTTCGATTCTCGTACGCAAGAGAAGCAGTTCTCTTGCTATCCCGCACATATTTAAAAAACTTATAAAAATAAGTTTTTTAAATATGTGCGGGATACGAGAATCGAACTCGTGCCTCAACCTTGGGAAGGTCGCATTCTACCACTAAACCAATCCCGCACTTTAAATCAAAAAAAGATTACTAGACTATTTAAATATCCCTTTAAACCATTCGGCAAAACCATGTCTAGGATTATTAATACTTTTTAGATCATTTTTCAGATCTTCATCAACAATTACAACAATCTTCTCGCCTTCTCGAACAACTTGATACTTTTCACGAATTAGATCTTCGATCCCCTGTTCAGTTTCTAATTTTTTAATATCAGTCGATAGGGCTTCTTCTCTTTTTTTCAAACTGTCAATTTCATCAAGAACTAAAGATTTTTTTTCATTAGTTTCTCTTTCCTTTTTTATTAAACCGACTACATTGTATACAAAGATAACTAAAACGCCAAGTAGCAAGAAAAGAGCAAGCGGTGAATGCCAAAATTTGTGTTGATCGTTTTTCTTGAAATTAGACATAATTAATGTTAGTATTATAGCATGCTTTTTACTGCAAAAAATCAAAAAAGAATGCGAGTTGCTTTCGGCATTGTGGCTGTACTGGTGATTATTAGTATGGTTCTGCTTTATATTCCAGGTATTGTTTAATTAAAATATTAATTATTACTTCCACGCATCATCTTTAAGAACACCTCGTGAGAGATGTTTATTTTTGCGTTGGCCTGCATTCTCTTCTTTCCTTTCTTCTGTTTTTCTAATAATTTCTTTTTTCGGCTGACATCTCCTCCCCCCACAACCTTACTGCCGTGCATTAAAACGTCCTTACGAAAAGCCGAAACTGATTCTGATGAAATAATTCGTCCTAATGCTTTACCCTGAATTTTAAAATTAAATTGTTGACGCGGAATAATTTTTTGTAATTTTTCAACTTGAAACTTAGCTTCCTCTTCAACTCGACGACGCGAAACTACTCGACAAAATGCCACCATTGGCTCATCGGCTACAATAATATCAAGACGAACGACATCAGCTTCCCTATAGTCGCCAATTTCATATGAAATTGAAGCATAACCAGAAGTTAAGCTTTTCATATCATCAAAAAAGTTCCGCATTAATTCTCGAAGTGGCATTTCAAGATCAATTGATGAACGATTATCTCCAAAATTCTCTGTCGCCTTAACCTGAGCTTCATGTTCATATAAAAATGGCATCAAGTAACTCAAATAAATTGAGGGAGTAATTATTTTAACATTCACCCACGGTTCGAGAGCCTTGACGACAACGCCATCATCAGGAAAAAGATGTGGTGAATAAATAATTTCCTCTTTGCCATTTCGCAAAACAACTTTATAAGTAATTGATGGCATGGTCACAATTAATTCTAAATCAAATTCACGATTCAAGCGTTCCGTAATAATTTCTAAATGGAGCATTCCAAGGAAACCACACCGGAAACCACGACCAAGTGTACCTGAAGATTCTTCTTCGTAAGAAAAGGATGAATCAGACAATCGAAGTCGTCCTAGAGCTTGTTTTAAAGCTGGAAAATCATCTTGACTTTCTGGGTAGACAGAAGCCCAAACAACTGGTTTTGGATTCATATAACCAGGTAAGGCTGGCATTGGCTTCTTTAAATAGGTAATAGTGTCTCCCACCGAAGCAATTCCTGGTTTTTTAATACCAGTGACAATGTAACCGATTTCACCAGTTCCAATCGAATCTTTTAATAATTCTTCTGGAGCAAATATTCCCACTTCAAGACAAATAAATTTTTCATCAGAGACAGCAAAGACCAACGATTCCCCTTTTTTAAAGGATCCATCAATAACTCGTACATAGACGATCACTCCGCGATGATTATCATATTTAAAATCAAATACGAGAGCTCTGCCGGATTGTGTTACTATTTCATGCTCAAATGGAGCCGGGATTCTTTTAATAACATCCGAAAGTAATTCTCTGACTCCTTCGCCTGTTTTACCAGAAACGAGCATAATCATATCAGGATCAATATTAAGTAGGATTGCTACCTCCATTTTAACTTCATCAATTCTAGCGATCGGCGAATCAATCTTTGATATGACTGGGATAATAACCAATCCTAAATCGCGAGCCATTTGAAGAGTAGTCAATGTTTGAGCCTGGACACCTTGAGTCGCATCAACAAGTAATATTGAGCCCTCTACAGCCTTGAGAGCGCGTGAGACTTCATAAGAGAAGTCTATATGACCAGGAGTATCAATTAGATTTAAAATATATGATTGCCCTTCAAAAAGGAAATCCATGCGAACTGGTTGCATTTTAATTGTAATTCCACGCTCACGCTCCAGCTCCATTGAGTCAAGAACTTGATCCTTCATTTTTCTTTTTTCAATAGTGGCTGTAATTTCTAGCATTCGGTCCGCTAGAGTACTCTTGCCATGATCAATATGAGCGATAATTGAGAAATTTCTAATTCGTTTAATATCCATCCCATTTGAGATAGTCTCTCGTTAGATAAGACATATCTTATTAATTATTATTAGTAATACCAATTTCAATATTTACATCAATATCCCGAAAGAATAGAACAAAAATATCTCAAACGGGAGACCTAGACCTATACTAGCAAAAAAAGCCTTAAATTAAAAGCTTTAGACTTTAGATAACGAATAATAAGGATAACTAATTAAATAATAGCTAAAGATCAGTTTGTTCAGGCGCAACGACTCGATTTTGCCAGAATTTATTATGAAATGCTTTTTTAATAGATATGAATTCTTTATTCTTTAGAATAGTTAAAGTAATAATTCCAAAGAATATTCCCAAAACTCCAGAACACAATCCTTGGAGAAAGATACCAAGACCAGTTTCAAGATTAAAAATTTGATTGAATATTCCAAGCAAGATATAAGAAACTAAACCCATCACTAATGCTGCTAGTAAACTTTCAATAAATGTGCGAAAGAGTCCTGAATGTCCCCCTAGAAGAAAATCTTTTTTAAATGAAATCCAAATCAAAGAAAAATTAAGCATTGAACCGAGAGCATAAGCAAGAGGAAGAGCAAGCATAATTGTCCCTGGAACTGCGCGAACTCGGAGGATCAATTCAAGGTGGTTGAGCAAAATTGGAAAATTTTTAAATAAATTAATTATAATAATTGCCAAAACAACAACCATTACAGATGATAAAACATTAATAATTAGAGGCTTACGAGTATTACCAGAAGCGTAATAACCTCGAACAAATAAAAGAACCAATCCTTGAGAAACTAAGGACAGAACAAACAAAGCAACGGCTGCTGCCGTCAACCGAGTATCGGACCAAGAGAAAGTTTCAGAACCAAGAACTACTCGAACAATCTGAGCTCGAAGAACAATCAGTAATGTTATTACTGGTAGTGACCAGAAAATTATTTGTTTAGCTGCTCCTATTATATGTCCAATAAAATTACCCATATCTTTCATTGAATATGATTGAACTAAGATTGGAAAAGCAGCCACCGAATATGAAATTCCGATTATGCCAACCGGCACTGACTGAAGATTATAAGAAAAAGTGAAAAGCGAAATTGAACCTTCCTTTAACGTAGAAGCAAGGGCAATTAAAACTATGAAAGCTAAACTATTACTCGAGAGGGCAATAGTTCTAGGTAGAGACATTTTTACAATTTGAAATATTTCAGTCCAATTAATTTTAATGACAAATTTAGGAAAAAAATTATGTGAAAATACTACAGGGACTTGAATTAGAAAATGAACTAGCGCCCCTATTACGACACCTAGAGCTAGGCCGTATAATCCAATTATTGGGTATAAATAAATGATACCAAATAAAATTCCAATATTGTAAAAGATTGGAGATAATGAAAAGACAAAGAAATTTCGAAAAAGCTGAGTAACAGTACCGATCAGATTTGAGAGTCCAATAAATATTGGTGATAAAAGCATGATTCGACTAATTTTAATCAAGAGAGTTAACTGTTCTGAAGTAAAACCAGGAACTATATATTTGGCAATAAAAGGCATTGCAATAAACAATAAAATACTAGCCACCAACATAAAGACCATATAAGCACTAAAAACATTATTCAAAAAGCTTCTGGCATTATTGTGATTTTGCTCTCCATCACCATTAATTTTATCGACTAAGAATGGTAAAAGGACCGTCACAGATGCAAGAGAAGCAATAGAAATATAAAGAAAATCAGGGATTCGGAAAGCAGCATAATAAATATCAAGCACTGGACCCGCTCCAACAGAATGAGCCAAGATGCGATCACGAATTAAACCAAGGATTTGCGAGAAAAAAGCAAAGCCGCCAAGTAATAGGGCGGCTTCGTTAATTCCTCGAAATTCTTTATTTAAAAATTTAATTATACTTTTTTTCATTATCAAAACTAAGCCATCTTACAGATTTTCTTTTAATTTACTGTTAGGATCTACTTTAGTTTTCGTTGTTGAAATTTCATCAGTTTTTTCAACTGGTTGTGAAATATAAGAAAGCGAATCGATAGCATCTTTAATTTCTTTACTATCTGGATAAATTTCTTTCAAAATTTTAAATTGGACTAGGGCATCATTTTTTCTTCCAGCTTTATTATACGATTGGCCAAGGAAGAAGCGTGCATTCATATAACTTGGATTTAAAATAACAGCTTGTTCAAAGGAACCATATGCTCCTGTAAAATCACTATTATTATAACGAAGAATTCCAAGTTTAAAGAAAACAGTTGGATCGTTAGGACTGAGTGCTGAAGCATATTCAGCCTTCTTGATAGCATTAGTTAAATTTCCTTCGCTAACATCAATTTGAGCTGTCAAAAAAATAGCATCAATATAATTTGTCTTAAGAAGCAATGCTTGATCAATATATTTGCGAGCCTCTTCATTATTCTTATGAGCCAACTCTAATGATGCTTTAGCTAAAAGAATTGAAGGATTATTTGGAGCTAACTCGCCGGCTTTATTATAAGCACTCATCGCCATTTCATAACTATTTTCTATCTCAAGTGGAACAAATGCACTATAAATATATCCAAGATTCATATAATTTAAATACTGTTTTGGATTTTGATTAACAGCCAAACCACTTGATTCCTGTGAAAGATTGATAAGTTTTTGTAAATTTGTTTTAAGAGTTTCTTTGGAAATAGATTTATCATTAATCAAAAGATTCATTTGATTCAAATAAACTTGCGACAATGTTCTATAATAAATATCATTCTTATTAAGTGAAATTGCTCGAATTAACATTTTTTCTGAATTTCCCAAAGATTCCATAGAACCATCATTAGCTAGACTCTTAGAAAAATAAATAATTGATGTAAATTTATCAACATATATATAAGTTAGCAGTACAGTAGAAACCATTAAAATCATTAATCCTAAAATTGAAAAGAAACTATTTCGAGGATCCTCTAAAAATGAGAGCTCCTTAACTGGCACTACTCCTCTACTAACCAAAGCTCCAATAATTATCCCAGTGGAGGCAAAAGCCAAAGTCAGAATGATAATATTAGGATTATAAATAATGACTGTCAACCAACAATAAACTGAAATTAAAAGTAATGACATGGTAATGTAATTTGATAAGGCGCTATGCAGAGCAACTCTCAATAAACGGATTCCACGAACAACATATAAGAATAGGAAGAAAAGCATAGCCAATAAACCTAAAATGCCAGTCGTTGCTAACAATGAAAGTAGCATACTATAACCATTTGGGAAATCAACTCCCCAGAAAACGGTTTGAGCAATTGCTTTCGGTTGAGAAAGTGACCAATCCATAACAAAAGTATTTGGACCTGAGCCTGTTACTGGGTTACGCCAAAGAGCGCGGTAGGCAATCGTTGATGTCGTAGTTATTGAAGGGCGAACTTCTGGATTCGAAACATTTATATATCTAGAGACAAGTACTCCTAGAGTATTATTACCAACTAAGAATATTAAAGCCACAAAAATAACCACTAATGAAGTAAAAGGAAATCTATATTTATAATGACCTTCTTCAACAAAAGAAATTTTAGCGTGTTGAATTGAAATAGTATAAACGAAAATGATAACTGAAAATAACCCAACTAGTAACCATACCAACGGAACATTAAGAATAGCTAAGTAAAATAATCCAATTATCAGAAGAAAATATTGAAAAATTGTAAAAGCACGTTTGGTCTTTAATAACTCAATTGTTAATAGTGATAAAAGAGTTATTAGGCCAATAATCAAAGTAAAATTATTTATATTACCCACAAAATTCCCCGAAGCAATTCCTTTCATTACACCAGGCAAGACTCGTTCAAATCCAACAAATAAATTAAAAAGTTGTAAAACCAAGAAAACTAACGATCCTAAAAATATTGAAACTATAAAATAAAGAATTCGTCTTTCTGATTGAAAATGTAAGCTTGCTAGAAAAAAAACAATGAAAAAAATCAACATTGAACTAAACGTATCGACATCAAAACCACTTCCAAACAATGAATTTTGAATTGAGGCTGAAAAAAAAGATGAGATTAAAAAAACAAGTGGAATAAGAGCCACACCTAAAACCAAACGATCTTTCGGCAGAGTGAATTTACCTTCCCCTAGACGAGCAATTAACCAAAAAAACAATGCGAGTGTTGCTCCAATTGACAAGAGAAATCCTTTACTTGCTTCAACAGTCACAGGGACATAAGGAATAAAGAAAAACAAAGACAATGAGATTGTAACTAATAAAATTATAAACGATAACCTATTGAAGAAATTTATTTTTTTGGATTCCATGTTTTTTATTTAGAAAAATTAATAATGATAGTTCTCACATTATAACCAATAATTTAGAAATTAACTAGACGACAATGTTAATAATTCGGCCAGGAACATAAATAATACGTTTGATTACTTTATTTTGCACCCACGGCATAATATTTTTTTCCTTAAGAACCAAAACTTTGACCTCATTCTCACTTAAATCAGTTGATATGGTAAACTCAGCTCGAACTTTACCATTTACCTGAACAGCAATTTTAATTCTATCATCGACGATTTTCTTTTTATTCCATTTCGGCCAAGCACTCAAATGGATTGTTTTCTTTTCACCAAGATTATGCCAAATTTCTTCCGTTATATGTGGAGCAAACGGGGCTAAAATCTGAAGGAACATTTTAAAATCAGATTCTGAAATATTTTCTGCTTTTTCCATTTCATTCACCAAAATCATCATTGATGAAATTGCCGTATTAAAACTCATGGACTCAATATCTTGTGATATTTTTTTTATCGTTTTATGTATAATATTTTCTAAAACTTTTGATGATATATTATCAGTTAAGTGTAAAGACAGTCTCCAAACTTTATCTAAAAAACGCCTTGAACCAATAATACTTTCCGTACTCCAAGAAACTGCCTGATCAAATGGCCCAATAAACATCTCGTAGATACGAAGAGTATCCGCTCCGTAAGTTTCCACAATGTCTTTTGGGTCTATGGTATTCCCTATTGATTTTGACATTTTAACTCCACCCTCAGCAAGAATCATGCCGTGAGAAGTTCTCTTCATATAAGGCTCTGACGTTGAAACAATTTTCAAATCGTACAAGAATTTATGCCAAAAACGAGAATAAAGTAAGTGGAGAGTTGTATGCTCCATACCACCGTTATACCAATCAACTCCATTTTTCATCCAATATTTAAGCGCACCCTTACTTGCTAATTCTTTTTTATTCTTTGGGTCTGCATAGCGCAAGTAATACCAAGAACTTCCTGCCCAGTTTGGCATTGTATCTGTCTCACGTTTTGCCTTGCCCTTACACACAGGACACTTTGTATTTACCCACTTTGAAATAATAGCGAGGGGTGATTCTCCACTATCTGTTGGTTTATATGATTTTACTTTTGGAAGAAGTACTGGTAAATCTTTCTCCGGTACTGGAACGATACCACACTTATCACAGTGAATCATTGGGATAGGCTCACCCCAATATCTCTGACGAGAAAATACCCAATCACGAAGTTTAAATTTCGTAACTATTTTTCCACCAATTGCTTTGGTTATTTCTTTTTTCGCATCTTCTATTTTTAGATTATTAAATTTTCCTGAATTAATTAAATAGTCAAATGAATTATTGCTAGAATAAGAAACTTCCCCCTTTAATATAGATTCTCTTTTTTTCATTCTATCTAGATTAGATTCTTTTTCAGAAACTCCAAATCCAATAATAGACCTTGGATCAATAACACATTTAATTTCTAAATTATATTTCTTTGCAAATAAAAAATCACGCTCATCGTGTGCGGGAACAGCCATAACAGAACCTGTACCGTAAGTAGCGAGAACGTAGTCGGCTATCCAAACAGGAACCTCTTCATTTGTTGCAGGATTTATAACCATTACTCCTTTCAACTCAACTCCTGTTTTTTCCTTTTCTTCGGCGGTTCTTTCTATATCTTTTTTATCTTTAACTTGTGCTATGTATTTCTTTACCTCTTCTTTGTTAGTAATTGGCGATTGGTCATTATTAATTAGATTAGTAACTAGCTCATGCTCTGGAGCGATAACAACGTAAGTTGCACCAAATATAGTATCGGCACGAGTAGTAAATACTTTAATATTTAAATCTAGGTCTTTAATTTTAAAATCAAGTTCTGACCCTTCACTCTTTCCTATCCAATTTCTTTGTTGAATTTTAATTTTTTCAAGATAATCAACTTTATCTAAATCCTTATCAAGTCTATCGGCGTATTTTGTGATAGCAAGCATCCATTGTTCTTTCACTTTTTTAGTAGTTTCTGCCCCACAACGTTCACATTCACCTCCTACCACTTCTTCGTTGGCAAGACCTATTTTACAACTTGGACACCAGTTAATACTAGTCTTTGCTTTGTAAGCAAGACCCTTTTTGTACATCTGCAAAAATACCCACTGTGTCCATTTATAATACTTGGGATCTGTCGTGTTTATTTCTCGTGACCAATCAAAACCAAAACCGACAGACTTTAATTGTCTACGGAATATATCTGTATTTGTTTTCGTGACTTTCGCTGGCTGAATACCTGTTTTAATAGCATAATTTTCAGTCGGTAGTCCAAAAGCATCCCAACCAATCGGATAAAGAACATTGTATCCCTCCATTCGGCGTTTACGAGTAATAATATCCATGGCCGTATTACTACGAATATGGCCAACATGAAGCCCCGCACCCGATGGATAAGGAAATTCTATAAGACCATAGAACTTTTTGCCTTTCACTCCAGTTTTAGCCTGATAAATTTTATTTTTGTCCCATTCTTTTTGCCATTTCTTTTCTATTTTTGTATGGTCGTAATTTTTCATGAATTTTATTTTTTATATATAGGATAGATATCTTTATCGATTGTTCTACTAAAGCAAGTTCGGCCAATATCATGATTCCAAGATTCATTTACTCCTCCACTAGTAGGATAATCAGCTGTTGAACTCACTCTAACGTCTGATTCTAACATCATCGGACCTTTGTATACTGCGAAATTCGATTCATTCCAACCTTGGGGTATTTTTTTATTGAAAGTTGCACAAAGTTTAAAAGTTAAACTATTTTCTAAGAGATTAGGTTCATATTCGTAAATATAACCCTTAGCAAATTCCGGATCAACCGGAACACTATAACTTGAAATTGGATTTGAGAGATCAGTCAAACTTACTGGTAATTTTTCTTTTTGCTGATAATAATTGATTATTTGATACTGCAAGCTTTGTAAATCAGTAACTCGCTGATTGTCAAGACGCCATGCTCGTTGCATCTTGGGACTACCCATTATAATAAAACTCCAAATAATTAAACCGAAAAATAAGAAAACCGAAACAAAACCGAGAATTGTAAATAATTTCGTTTTTGTTTGTAATTCATGATTTTTTAAAGCCGAGAAATAATTATATCCAACCAAGAGTGCCACCAAAGCTGTCCCGATAATTTTGAAAATAAAACGACTGGTAATTTCACCTGAGACAAAATAACGAACAAGAATAACTAGATCAATCACCACAACAAGACTGGCAATAAAAATAATTAAATAAATCATCCATTTAAGAATAATATTATCTTTAACACCAAGTTCGGTTTTAGACAATTTTCTCCAAAAATAAGATAGGATTAAGAAAACGGGGAAAAATATTATTAAAGTTGCTAAAGTTGAACGAATACTCTCATAGTCATAAGTGTTGTATCCATATTGATAAACAGAATTTAGAGCATCAGGAAATTTCTTATTTAAAGTTTCAAAAAATAAAACTAAAAATGATACAACACTGGTAATTAAAGTTACAACGACACCCAGCGACAAAAAAAAGAATTTTGGAGTTAGTGATGGTTTTTGGATTGATGTTTCCATTTTATTACAAGCAAATTGCCGTCTTTATTACTAAAAAACCAGTATTTGCATAATTAAATTAATAATGAGGATAGACTTGATATATTAAACTCCATAATCACGACGATTAGTGGAATCTATAATCTATGTATTATATCAGAATTTGGTGTATAATAAAACATTATATTATGAAAGAGATTAAGAAAAAATCATTAGATCAAATAGAAAAAATGGCACTTCGAGCTACACTTTTTATTGGTTCAACCGAATCTCTAGTTGCCCATACTGTATTATTCATCGCTGCCTTTGTCTTATATTTCTTTGATTTTGACTTTGAGCAAATATTACTTGTTGTGACAACCATTGTTTCACTTGAAGCAATTTACTTATCAATCTTCATCCAAATGTCCGTCAATCGACAAGCAAGACGTCTCCACGCTGTGGCTCGTGACGTTGATGAGATCGCCGAAGATGTTGAAGACATTCAAAAGGATGTTGATGAGATTCAGAAAGATGTTGATGAGATTCAAGAGGATGTGGAAGATATTCAAGAAGAAGATGAAGCTGATGAAAAAGAAGAAAAAGAGGATGATGAAATCTTGACTCGAATCGAAGACACAATGGGTAAACTAATAGAAGAAGTCATTGAGCTGAAAAAACAACATGCCGAAAATATTAAAAAACAATAAAGCTATTAAAAAAATAAGAACACATCTGGGTTCTTATTTTTTAATCTTAACTTTTCCTTGTCTCAATATTTCTATTTGCTCATTTTCAAATCTAATTAAAGTTGAGGCTTCTGAAACTTTCCGACCACCGTTTATATAAATATCAACATTCCCTTTAAAATAATTTTTGGCTTCTTTAATTGTCTCAGCTGGTTTATCGTTTTCTTTATTAGCACTAGGTGCTACGATCGGGCCTACAACCCTAATTAATTCATATAAATTTTTATTCCGAGGACCAATCATTCGAAAAGCAATTTTCCCGATTCCTCGGTGAATATATTTATAAATGGCTTTCCGACAAGGTAAGATAACGCTGACCTGTCCAGGCCAAATTTTTTCCAAAAATTTGGCCTGACTATTCCCTAGTTTAACTCCAAAAATATCTAAATCATCAATTGATGAGATAAGGACAATTAAAGCCTTTCTCTTGTCTCTTTGTTTAATTTTATATATTTTATCTACTGCTTTTTTTAAATAAACACTAGCAACTAGACCATACAAAGTATCAGTGGGTAGCACTACCACTCCATCATTATTTAAAAACTCTTCTGCTTTATGCCAATCATTATTTCTCATTCAAGTTATTTTTCAGTAACCAATATAACCCTATATTTTTCTGCAAAATTGTTAAATAATCTTTCTAATTTATCTTTTACATTTTTATTAGAATATTTGGACACCTCTAATTTGTAACCTTGTTCTTTGGTGAATCGATTAATTTCTTCTACAAGTTTTGTCCCATAATGATTACCTTGATATTCCGGATCTATAGAAATAGACTTCATCCAAAATAGTTTTTCAACAAATGGACTTTTCTGCAATGCAGCTATTCCTATTATTAAGTTATCTTTTTTTACAATTGGAAAATAATCTTCTGTCCTAATGTCTTCTTGTCTAAAATAATGAAAAACTCCACCTTCTTCTTCTGAAAGAAAACGTTTGTCTTTGACGTTATCCCTGTCTTCCTCTAAAATAATTTTCTCTAACTGTTGTGGTGTTAAAGTTTCTGTTTTAATAGGACCTTTTTCAAATTTATTTTTTATTATACCTTCCATATTATTAAATGTGTTATTTAAAATTAAATCTTGAATTCAATCACGTCTCCATTTTTAACAATATAATCCTTCCCTTCTGTTCTAACCTTACCTTTAGCCCGAGCTTCTCCGTAGCTTCCGGCCTCAAGTAAATCTCTCCAAAAAACAACTTCTGCTCTTATAAATTTATCTTTAAAGTCAGTATGAATGGCCATTCCAGCAATTGGAGCCGTGCTACCTGACTTGATGGTCCAAGCCCGAGTCTCATCCTCCCCGGTCGTGAAGTAAGTATCAAGCCCAAGGAGTTTATAGCCTTCCATTATTAAATGATTTATTCCATCATCATCGCTACCCATTTCCTTGCGGAACATTTCTTTTTCTTCACCTTCGAAATCTTTTAATTCTTCTTCAATTTTAGCATCAATCACAACATATCGTGAACCCATTAAAATAATATAATCCGTTAATTCTTTAAAAATTTCTGGATTCATTTCATCAAGATTTTCCGTGCCACTTTTTTTATTTAGTCCGTAAATAAATGGCTTCAGGGTTAAGAGATTAAGCATCTTTATTTTCTCCAACTCTTTCTCATTAAATATAACTGTATTAGCCATTTGAGCTTTTTCAAAAGCCACTTCCAGTTTTGCTAATGCCCCATCTTCAATAATAAATTCTTTATCACCTTTTCTGACATCTTTGGCAATATTATTTTTTCTTTTCGAAACAGTTTCAAGGTCAGCTAGTATGAGTTCAAGATTTATAACTTCAATATCACGCAGTGGATCTATATCACCATAGACATGAATTATTTCATTTCCCTTGTCATTTTTAATTGGAAAGATGCGAACAATTTCAAGGATGGCATCAACTTCGCGAATATTAGCCAAGAATTTATTTCCGAGGCCTTCACCCTTAGATGCCCCTTTGACTAGGCCGGCAATATCAACAAATTCAATTACAGCAGGAATTGTTTTAGCCGATTTAGAAAAGCTCGAAAGTAAGCCTACGCGTTCGTCAGGCACAGGTACAATACCCACAGATGGATCAATCGTACAAAATGGATAGTTCTCAGCCGGAACGCCTTTTTTTGTAAGCGCATTAAAGAGCGTCGATTTTCCGACGTTTGGTAGACCTACGATTCCAATTGATAATGACATAATTAAAATATAGCAAAAAATTACTAAAATGTATATAAAAAAGCCTACAAAAATGTAGGCGATTGGCTTCGGCGTCTTGCACCATGCGTTGAATTTCTTCATCGCTCAAACCGGAACCGGCCTTGATTTCGATACGTTGTTCTTTGCCGGTCTTCTTGTCTTTCGCCGACACATGCAAAATACCGTTGGCATCGATGTCAAAAGTGACTTCGATTTGCGGCATACCGCGAGACGCAGGCTCAATACCCGACAAATCGAATTTACCTAGCGATTTGTTGAAACGGGCTTGCTCGCGCTCACCTTGCAAAGCATGCACGGTCACGGCAGGCTGATTGTCTTCAGCCGTCGAGAAGGTTTGCGATGCCTTGGTCGGAATGGTGGTGTTCTTTTCAATAATCTTAGTGAACACGCCGCC
>JBBRJM010000011.1:0-19456 GCA_038219305.1 Minisyncoccia bacterium
TTGGAAGAGTTTGAGTGAATATTTAATGTGGTACAATTACGAAAGAATACATTTGGGAAAATATCTTAATGGTATGATTCCGATTGAAAAGTGGCAGAATTATCAATTAAAAGTGTCACCTCTGAAGGTTAACTAAACAGAAAAATAAAAACCTATTCTCAGATAGGGCTTTAGGCCCTATCTGAGTTTTATCTATTATTTCGCGTAAGTCGAGGCGTCTTCTAAATGAATTGAGAGTAATTTCGAAGACCCTTCTGCACTCATTGTCACTCCATAGAGGACTTGGGCGCGAGACATCGTCTCACGATTGTGAGTAACCACAATCAGCTCTGAATACTTTGAAAGATTTTCAAGCATATTGCCGTACTTTCTAGAATTCGCTTCATCGAGAGCAGCATCAGTCTCATCAAGAACTAGAAATGGTGGTGGATTAACTTGAGAGATTGCAAACAAAAGTGCAATAGAAGTCAGTGATCGTTCACCACCTGAGAGCATTCGCAAGTCTTTGACTTTCTTCTGAGGTAAGGTCACGTTAATCTCAATCCCCCGTTCAAAACCGATGCCATTTTCCTCCTCAGTCTCATCTTCACTTTCACCGTCCATTTCAATTGATTCATCACTATTTTTCTTGGGCTTCTTGTGTTCCATAGTAATAGACAAAAAAGCTCCGCCACCACCGAACATTAGAGCAAAAAATTCTTGAAATTGTTTATTTATTTTTTCAACACCGTTTTTAAATTCTTTATCCAGTTTTTCTTTTAATTCAAGAATAAGAGTATTCAACGATTCAATACTTTGGTTTAAATCATTTATTTCTTTCTCTAAAAATGAATCTCTTTCTTTTGTATCTTCAAATTCTTTCAAAACTTCATTGCCACTACCAGTCCCGGCATCTTCTAATTTAATTTTAATTCTTTCAATTTTTCGTCGAATTTCATCTTGCGATTGCCTTGTAATCTCACCCTGATAGTTAATTTTAATAAAATCAAGAACCTCACGTCCAATCAAAACTCCAGCTTCAGTTAATTCCATTTCATAAGCATTCTTTATCAAAGCTAACTTTTCTTCTTCATAACCAATCGAGTGAAGCGAAGAAACTACTTCGTTCTTTTCCTTCAAAAGTTCATACAAAACTCTTTCACTATCACGAAAGCTATCTTGTACTTCTCTTTCTTTTTGTTTTAAATCATCAATAACTGCTCGAATGTTTTGTTCATCTTCTTCTATTTTATTTATAATAACTTGGATTTCAGAACGCTCTTTTTCCATTTCGGCTTGTTCATTTAGAATTGCTGGGTCAATAACCCGTGGACCATCATCCTTCTGACTATGGAATGAGACTAATCTCTCTTTCATAGAGCGCAACGATTGCTCAATTTCTGTGACTTCACCCAAAGAAAGAGCCTGATCAATTGCATCCTCTAAGTCAGTCACTAAAGTTTTCCATTCAGCATTAGAAATCACTCGTTCTTTCACTGATAAAATCGATTGGATTTGTCTATTAATACCTTCTTGTATTCCTTCAATCCGACCAATCTTACGAGCCTGATCATCTTTCTCTCGGCGATAGGATTCTAAAATTATATCTTGCTCTTTAATTTCTTTTGTATATATATTTTCTCGATTATCATCTTTCTTATCAGCTTGGATTTTAGTAATCCGCTCATCGAGAGATAAACCTTT
This sequence comes from Minisyncoccia bacterium, assembly GCA_038219305.1. Classification (GTDB taxonomy): domain Bacteria; phylum Patescibacteriota; class Minisyncoccia; order Phycocordibacterales; family UBA9973; genus UBA8515. Next base: position 1,684 of record JBBRJM010000011.1, read on the forward strand.
TTCATCAAGTCCAGAGTGAAGATTATTTAATCTTTTTATTTCTCGCTCAAGATAAGTTGTTTCTTTTGATAAATAAATACTGTAAAGATCTTTCAGTTCATCGCGCATCTCGCGTGATTTCTCAACTATCTGAACTTGCTTCTTTAAAAAAACTAGGTGTGGAGCAATTTCACGTCGAAGTGCTTGAACTTCTTTAATATTGATTGAAGTTTTTTCAAGTTTCCGTTCGGATTCTCGAATTCGGAATTGATAAACCTTGAGACCGAGGGCATCTTCAATCATACTACGACGATCTTTGTTCGAAGCGTTTAGTACACGATCAGCTTCGCCTTGGGAAATTATATGATGCCCCGACGAACCAATATTAACTGAAGCTAGTAAATCAACCACATCTTTTAATCTGACTTCTGTACCATTAATAATGTAACGATTCGCTCCATCAGCATAGACTTCGCGACTAATAGTCACTTCATCATAATCAAGTGGTATCCCAAGGCCACTATTGGTGAATGAAAAAATTTTCTGACTGTTATCAAATTTAATTGTGACAACTGCTCGGCTTGCACTAGAGAGAGATTTTGAACCTTTAAAAATCAAATCAACTCCCCCTTTTCCGCGAAGTGATTTCATAGATTGCTCACCAAGAACAAAGCGAACTGATTCAACTATATTTGATTTTCCTGAACCGTTAGGGCCTACGACAGCCGTAATTGGAGTCGTTAAAGAGATGAGACATTTTTTCCCAAATGATTTGAAACCTGTAAGTTCAATCTCTTTAAGTGTTAACATTAGTCTAGCCAATATTTAATTTCTAATGCCGAACGGGCTGCCGCTTGTTCAGCTTCTTGTTTCGAATGACCTTTACCAAGAGCGATTTGCTCATCACCAAAAAATATTCCGATTGTAAAATGCTTATCATGATCGGGTCCAGCTTCATTAATAACTTTATAAGAAGGTGTCACATTTAAAAATTCTTGAGATTTTTCTTGAACTAAACTTTTTGAATCACGCCATAATTTCTCTGCCACAATTGTATCAACTTTCCCCAATAGAGTTTTATTTATAAATTCTAAAGCGATATCATAACCGCGATCAAGATAAACAGCTCCAACATAAGCTTCATAAGTATTGGCCAATATATAACTTCTAGCTTTACCAATATCTTTAGCTTCTCCTTTTGAAAGAAGTAAATATTCATTCATCCCAATAACTAGTGCAATCTCGCCAATAATGACAGCATTAACCAGGGCTGATCGATATGCCGTTAACTCCCCTTCATCGCAATTAGGGTATTTTTTATAAAGGTAATCTGTGACAATTAATTCCAAAACTGCATCACCTAAAAATTCCAACCGTTCATTATGAGAAAGTTTTGTTCCTGTATTCTCATTAATATAAGAACGGTGAATAAATGCTTGTTCAAGTAACTTTTTATCTTCAAAAACAATTCCTGTCTTTTTTTCGAATAATGAAAAATCAATCATATTTTTTATAAATTATTTTTTGTTAAGGATTTCGACTGATTTAGTCAAGAGTGGGATCATATTGTCGTACATTTTCAAGGAAGGTATATCTTCAAGTAAAAACCATTTAGCATCGTCGAGTCCTCCTGTTCCTTCCTCTAAAACAAGATCTTTAAATTCAGATTCCGCCAAAAAGAAAACTACTTGTTTACGAATTTTCCCTTTCTCCGGATGTGAAGCAATATATTCATTACGGCCGAGAAGCTCTTTGATTTTAATATCAAGACCCATTTCTTCTTTAATTTCTCTAGTTGCTCCCTGCTCTTCATCTTCACCTTCTTCTATACTGCCTTTTGAAAGTGTCCAATACCCAAAGACATCATGAACAAAAGCTAAATATATTTGATTATCATGATAAGAATAAACAACAGCTCCGGCTTTCTTTTCAATCGGAAATTTAGCTGGGTCAGTTTCAAAATGTTTGTGATTTTTACCAACTTCATCTTTCCCCGGCTCGCCCATTTCTTTGTAAACTCCACCTAATACACCGTTAATAAAACGACTAGAATTTTCTCCACCGAAACTTTTTGCCAATTCAATTGCTTCATTGATTGCCACCTTAGGTGGCACTTCTTTTCGGTCACCAAAAAACAATTCATATAAACCAATGCGCAAAATATTTCGATCAATCACAGAGATCTTATCAATTGGCCAATCTGGGGCCGCTTTTTCAATGATCTCATCAATGATGGCTTTTTTCTTGATGACACCAGAAATAACCTCTTTCATAAAAAGATTATCATCTAGCCCAGGACCAAATTCCTCGATATTTCTGGCCAACATCTCATCTATGATGGCATCTTTCTGTCCAGAAAAATCCCACTCGAAGAGTGTTTGAAGAACAATTGAACGTGAAAGGTGCCGGTTTGCCATAAATTTATTAGGATTTTAAAGATTTTTACAAAAGGTCTTCGACTTAATTAATTAAATCAAAACCTTAAGGAAAAAACTTCAAAACTACTTCTTTTTAGCTTGTTTTTTTTCAACCTTCTTTACTACATCTACAACCTTACGACCACGATAAAAACCGCAGCTTTTACAAACGATATGTGTCTCTTTCTTTTGTGCACAATTAGAACACGTAGTAAAGACTATCGCCTTAAGGGCATGATGAGAACGTCGATTCCCGGTATGGGCACGTGTATGTCGCATTCGTATTACCATAAAGATTAGTATACCAATTTTAGTTAAAATTGCAAATATTTTCTTCACACCTATTTTTTAATTATTTCTAACATTAGATTTCCACTCAAATATAAATATCGATAGGTGGGTTGTAATTTAATTATTTTCATTGTATTATTATCTTAATAGAAATTGTGATGACTACCAACCATCATCCTAGTATATGGGACCATTTGGCTAATCTATTAAATAAATGAAAAGAACAAAGTTGGGTGGAACCGCGACTAGACTCGCCCCGACAAAAAATGATTCATCATTTTTTGTCGGGGCGATTTTTAATTTATCAATTTTAATAAAATAAATATATGGAAAACAAAATAGAAAATATCCGCCACTCACTTGCTCACCTTCTCGGTGCAGCCATTATGGAACTCTACCCGGGATCAAAATTGACCCTCGGTCCTGCTATAGAAAATGGTTTTTATTATGACGCTGATATCTCAACTAAAATTACCGAGTCAGATTTACAAATCATTGAGAATAAAATGCAGGAGATCTTAAAAACTTGGTCTAAATTTGAAAAGAAAGTTTTAACTAAAGAAGAAGCTCTCTCATTATTTAAAGGAAATGAATATAAAGAAGAACTAATAAATCAAATTGCGGAGAGAGGTGAAGAAATAACTATTTATACATCTGGAAATTTCTCAGATCTCTGTCGCGGTGGCCATATCGAAGACATGCGAAACATCAAAAAAGGATCTTTTAAATTAGAAAAAATCGCCGGAGCTTACTGGAGAGGCGATGAAAAAAATAAAATGCTGACTCGAATATATGGTTTGGCTTTTGAATTAAAAGATGAACTAGATGCTTATATATATCAGCAAGAGGAAGCTAAAAAGAGAGATCACAGAAAACTAGGCCGTGAACTTAATCTTTTTACAATTTCAGAACTGATTGGTTCTGGACTTCCTTTGATGCAACCTAAAGGCATGATAATTCGAGAAGAAATTGAAGATTTTCTTTGGAGCCTTCATAAGGGTAAAGGTTACGATAGAGTCTGGACTCCTCATATTGCCAAAAAAGAACTATATGAAACATCAGGACATGCCGCTAAATTTGGTGAAGAACTTTTCCGAGTTCAAGGTGGCGATGAGGAATTCTTTATTAAACCAATGAATTGCCCCCACCATATGCAAATTTATGCCGATAATCAATTTTCATATCGTGATATGCCGGTTCGTTATTTTGAACCTGCCACAGTTTATCGATATGAGAAAGCTGGCCAGCTTTCTGGTTTAACTCGGGTTCGAGCTATCACTCAAGATGATGGCCATCTATTCTGTAGAGTTCCGCAAATTGGAGAAGAAGTCAGCACAATAGTTTCCATTATAAAAAATTTTTACACAACTATGGGTATGATGGAAGGATATTGGGTCAGACTCTCGACTAGAGGTGATGATATGAGTAAATATTTAGGAAGTGACGAAGTTTGGAATCAAGCCGAAGAAGCACTTGAAAAATCAGCTAAAGAAAATAATTTAAATTACCGTATCGGCCGTGATGAAGCGGCTTTTTATGGTCCAAAACTAGACTTTATGTTTAAAGATGCCATCGGCCGAGAGTGGCAATTAGCAACGATTCAATGTGACTTTAATTTACCAGAACGTTTTGATTTATCTTTCATAAATGAAAAAGGAGAGAAAGAAAGACCTGTTGTTATTCACCGTGCTATCTCTGGCTCCCTTGAGCGATTTATGGGTGTAATGATTGAACACTTTGCTGGTAGCTTCCCTGTCTGGCTATCACCAATTCAAGTTGTTATACTTCCAATTTCCGAACATCAAAAAGAATACGCAAATGGCATTTATAAAAACCTAAAAGAAAATGATATCCGAGTATTACTTGATGATTCTAATGAATCTCTCGGCAAGCGTATTCGTAACGCCAAAATGCAAAGAATTCCTTATATGATTGTAATTGGTGATAAAGAAAAAGAAGCAAGCGTTATAACAGTTGAAGGCAGAACTGAAAAATTAGAAGGCATTCATCTCGAAGAATTTTTAGTTCGACTTGCAAAAGAAATTAAAGAAAGAACTTTAAATTAATTTCGTTTTGCAAAAGAAACAAAAGGTATCTACCACAAGGCAAGTCGCCGCGGTATTCAACCTTTTAATATGACTTCGATAGGGATGCTGGTCTCTAGATTACATAGCCACGCGCTATCTACAGGTGCACATCTATACTTAATACGCCTCCTCACTTGTCATAATAAAAGAAATAATTTTTAATTATATTAAAACCAAACTAAAATAACTCTCAACCAAGAGTTATCTTAGTTTACAATATGAGGAACGGCCGTTCCTCATATTGTAAAGTATACTATATTACTATTTTATATAAATTTTTGGAAATATTTTATAAATAAATTATTTTAATTCCAAGTCTTTTTGCTTGTTCATGCTCCCAAGTAGCCCCGCGGAAAGATTGCCAATCTGGCAAAAAAATGAAGCTCATTTATATGACCTGATTCAAAAAGTGGTAAATAAAAATCATCCAGTATACTACTCATATATTCATTTTTTGAAAAACTTAGCATCATTTTATGCATTAGTTCTTCATATGGCATTTGATCAAATACATTAAGATTTTTTAGTTGAAGTTCTTTAATATTTTAATTAAATGCATTTAAATTAGCTTCTATAGAACCCTCCCACCCGTTGAAATAGGACCACAAATCTAAACTATTGGTTTAGGAATTCTTTTAATAATTTTTTGGGCTATTTTATATAAATCTTTGATATCTTTTGCTTTATTTAAATCCACCCAATCATTATTTGTCCAATATTCTTTTGTTTTTTTACTTAATTCCATAATAGTCTTTCAGACAATAATCTTCATCCATAATGAGTGATGAGTTTAGAGCTTCGTCGATAGTCATCCAACAATATGCCTTATGTTCAGACAAAGAAATAATTATTTCTGGTATCTCTTTTAAATTGACACAAAAGTGATGATAAATGAAATGTTTTTCCGGATAAATTACATAAAAAGTTTTATGTAATTTTAAATCATCTTCCTTAATAACCAACCCAGTTTCTTCTTTGATTTCTCTAAGGACAGCGTTATTTGTATTTATATCATCTTTATCAATTTTTCCACCAGGAACACCCCACATATCGGGCTGTAATTTATTATCCTGTCTCTTAAGTAAGAGTATTTTATTATTTGATTCAATTAAACAGCCTACGACTTCCATAGTAGGAATAAAATCCTCAGGTTCTTTTTCATAAATCATAGTTGCAATCAATTACCCCGCGGCAAGCCGACGGGGTATGACCGGAGGCTACGCCACAAAATTAATAATGGAAACCGAAGGTTTCCATACCTTCCTACATGGACATCGTGGCAAGCCACGAGGAAATCCCTACGGGTATTATAATAAAAATTTTAAAATTTCCAAAGATAAAATCTAAAAGTCCCAAGGCAAGACCTCGGGACTTTTATGAGATCTTAATTATTAATTAGTAATTGATAATTATTTAGATATCTAAGTTTGCCATCTTGGCATGAGATTGAATAAAAGCCTTACGAGGTGGGACTTCTGAACCCATCAACATATCAATAACTTCATTAGCTTTTTCGGCGTCAGTTACTGAGACTTGTTTCAAAATTCGCTTAGCAGGATCCATAGTTGTTTCCCACAATTCTTCAGCATTCATTTCTCCGAGACCTTTATATCGCTGAATATGAATTTTAACTGTGCGTTTATTTTTGTCGCCTTTTTCTTCTTCCTCTTCTTCTTGATCTTCTTCGATAGGAGCATCGCCTTCATCAGCTGATTTAGCTAAAAGTTCTTCGAGCGACGGAGCATCTTTACCTAAGATTGCATCTCGCTCCTCATCGGAATAAGCATAAAATAATTCTTTACCTTTTTTTATTTTAAATAGAGGTGGTTGCGCAATATAAACATAACCAGCATCGATAACTGCTCGGAAATAACGGTACATAAGTGTTAAAATCAAAGTTCGAATGTGAGCCCCATCGACATCGGCATCGGTTGCAATAATTAGTTTATGGTAGCGCATTTTTTCTAAATCAAAAGTGTCGCCAATCGATGTACCCATAGCAATAACTAAATTCTTAATTTGTTCACTTCCGAGCATTCGATCAAGACGGGCACGTTCTACGTTTAAGATTTTACCGCGTAGCGGTAAAATGGCTTGCGTCTTTCGGTCACGTCCCATTTTAGCTGTACCACCAGCCGAATCTCCCTCTACAATGAATAGCTCTGCCGAGGAAGCATCTTTGACTTGGCAGTCGGCTAATTTACCAGGCAGTGTCATACCTTCGAGAGCCCCTTTACGTAAGACGGAATCTTTAGCTGCTTTAGCTGCTTTACGTGCGCGAAGTGATAAAAGTGATTTATTAATAATGGCTTTAGCCTCATCGGGATTTTCTTCCAAGAAAATAGAGAAGGCATCACCAAATACCGTCGCCACCGCACCTTGAGCTTCAGTTGATCCAAGCTTCGCTTTAGTCTGACCTTCAAATTGGATTTCACGCATCTTGACCGAAACAACAGCCATTAGACCTTCTAAAACATCATCCCCTGTAAATCCACCATCAGCTTCTTTTATTAAATTATTTTTCTTGCCATATGTATTTAAAATTCTAGTTAAAGCTGTTTTGAAACCAGTTACATGAGTTCCTCCTTCGCCAGTATAAATGTTGTTTGCAAAAGGAACGATTTGAGAGTTGATATCATCAACGTATTGTAATGCCACCTCAACACCAACAGAGTCTTGTTCTTTTTCAATATAAAAAACCGTTGGATGAATTGCTTTCTCAAGTTTATTATAAAATTTAACTAGCGAAATTAATCCTCCTTCAAAATAAAAAGTCGTTGAAGGCAACTCAAGCTCAAGTTCAGAAAACCAAAATATTTCATCACTATCTTTTTTGCCTTTACCGCCAGTTATTGGATCCCAAGCACGAGCATCAATAATGTCTAATCGAAGGCCTTTAACCAAGTAAGCTTGCTGACGTAAATGATCAACAACAGTATCCCAATCGAATTTTACTTGTTTGAAAATTTCTTCATCTGGTCTAAAAGTAATTATTGTTCCGTGTAATTTAGATGAAGCAACTTTCTTAACAGCCGCTTTTCTTTTACCTTGAACATATTCTTGAATATATTTTCCACCATCAGTATGAACTTCAGCTTTGGTTGAAATAGAAAGAGCATTAACAACAGATGCTCCCACACCGTGAAGTCCACCTGAGAATTTATAACCGCTATCTTCTCCCCCAAATTTACCTCCGGCGTGAAGAGTTGTCAAAACAGTCTCAAGAGCAGAAACCTTTGTTTTTGGGTGAATTCCAACCGGAATTCCACGTCCATTATCAACAACCCGAACAGAGTTATCAGGTAACAAAACCACCTCAATATGATTACTATAGCCTCCCATCGCTTCATCTCGTGAGTTATCAAAAATTTCCCAGATTAAATGGTGTAGTCCATCAATTCCAGTCGAACCGATATACATCCCCGGGCGACGTCGAACAGGCTCTAAACCTTCAAGAACGGAGATTTGCTCCGCCCCATATTTATTTCCTTTATTAATCTTATTATTTTCTTCTTTAGCCATAATTTGAATATATCTATCATTTAGATAGATATCTAATAATTACATTTTAGCAAAAAAATAGGATTAAATAAAGGGTATGACTAGACTATAACACACCATAAAGTATATAATGGAAATGGATAGAAAAAGACAAAAATATATTCAGTAATTATGGGCCTATTAAAAAAATTCATCTCTGGATTCTTAGTTTTGGGATTTAGTATAGTTCCCTTTTTTACTGTGACTGCAAGTCCGATCAATAGCCCAATAAATCTAGAAGGTCCCGAGTTATTGCCAAAAACTGAGATCTTCATTACCCCTAGAACCGGAAATTTCCTCGTCGGTTCGACTTTTGAAGTCCCCTTTTATCTCGATACTAAAGGTCATAATATTAATGCGATCAGTCTAAAAATTCGCTTTGACCCTAATAAATTAGTCGTAACAAAACCTGCAAGTGATAGATCCATTTTCGGTATTTGGATTGAAGCACCTAAATATGATAATAAAAATGGAACAGCTAGCTTGGTTGGTGTCATAGAAGACGGCATTGTCACAAGTTCAGGATTAATTGGAATAATAACTTTCAAAGCCATTGCCCCAGGATCAGCTACTATAAATATTAGTGATTATACGACAGCTAATTTGCATGATGGTTTTGGTTCAGAGGTTAAATTAAATCTTCGTGGGGCCACATATACAATAAGTCCAACTCCTCCTGAAGGTCTAATTATTTCATCTGAAACTCATCCCTCAGAAGATAATTGGTATAATAATAATAGTCCAATCTTAAATTGGCAAGGATTTGAAGCAGTTGATGGTTATAGTCTTTCATTTGACAATAATCCAAATACAATTCCAATAAATGAAATTAATATGAGAGATTCATATCGCTCATATGAAAATGTCAGAGATGGTATTTGGTATTTCCATGTTAAGCCTTTCTCTAGGGGTCTGTGGGGTAATACCTCTCATTTTCGATTTAAGATTGACACTCAAATTCCAGCTATATTTAAACCTTCAGCTAGTATCATAAAAAATGATAAAAATAGTAAAAAATATTTATTATCATTTTTAACGACTGATTCACTCTCTGGTTTGGAACATTATGAAGTTGGGATAATTAACAATAATGATGCTTTAACTGTTTCTCCCATTTTCATTGAAACACAAAGTCCCTATCTTTTACCTGTTGAAGTCACCAGTAAAATCAAAGTTCTAATTAGAGCTTATGATCAAGCAGGAAATATCCGAGAAGTTTCACTTGACTTAAATTCAGGTTATAATTTTTGGTCTCTAATTAAAAATTATAACATCTACTTCTTTCTTTTTGTTTTAATTTTAATACTCTTAATAATATTATTAATATTACATTATCTTTTTAGCCATCATACTTTATCAAATATTAAGAATGCCTATATTTACTTTAAAAGAGTGTCAATTAAAGAAAAATTAGATTCCGGAAGTTCAGATAAGATTCCCTTACCACCAATTTATTATATTAAAGAAAAAAATGAAAAAGCCACAAAAGTGCCCGATGTTATAAAAAGTCAAAGTACAATTAATTTAGAAAATAAAGTTAATCCTTTTGAATCTGTGACAGAAATGATCGCGCGTTTGAAACCCGAAAATCAAAAAAATGCCGAGCAGACAGAATCGATGGAAGCTAGTGGAAAAATTGCTCTTGATACGCCCATACCAAATATCATGAGACAAGAAGAATCGAAAGGAAACTTTGAAGTCTTAAAAACTGAACCAATTATTGTAAAGAGTGGACTAATTATTGAAAAAAGTGGACCAATTATTGAAGTTGAAGAAGAAAGAATTAAATCATCAATGGAAAAATTCATTAATCCGAAATTAATCCAAATTGATGAAAAAAAATATTAGTCTAGTTGACCCAAAAAATTCTAATTCGCCAGCCTCGACAAAAAACTAGATTAAATGTCTATTAATGAAACTCTCCACAGCAATCTAATAGGATATCTTTTAAGAGCTTCGCTCTAAAATATCTTGAAAAATAAGGTTTTTAAACTTTCCTTTATGGATTCCTCTTGGCAAGCCACGGGGGAATTGGAAGATTAAAAGATTAAATTTAACATAATTACCTAACTCTACTGACCGTCAGAGTTAGGTAATTTTAAAAACAGAGTATTTAATTAAATATCTCTCATTTATCTCATTTAGACAATTTAGACAAGTAAAAATCAAAGTTTAATTTATTTTTTATATTTTGAATTATAAATTTTTTTTATAAAAAAAATAATTAAAATAAAAATAATCAGAACTAGGCTTATATTTAGGAAACTAAATAATTGATACGGTAATGGCTCAATTGTTTTAATAATACTAGCACCAGAAAAATTAACAGCCATCAGTGAGATTTGGCTCTGGCGATTCTGATCAGCTAATTGATAAGGGCTTTCGATCGCTTTCCAAGGTCGCTTACCTTCCTTGATTAATACTTCTTTAATTCCGGTTTCCTTGTCGGAGGTTTTAAATATTAAAGTGAATGCATTATCGAAGAGATTTTGATCTTGGACGATTTCAAATTCAATTTCCGGATGAATATCATTTTTATTTTGATACATCTCTGGCTTAAATACACTTTTGATTGTAACAATTGCTTGATTGCTATTTATATATTCGATTGTTCCTAGTCCATCATTTAAAGTCACAAGTGAAGGAGATAATTTAATAAGAGCCTCGGATTGATTTATCCCTTTAAAAACAAGTCGAAGTATTGGGCCAGGCAATTTATGTTTTGTATTGAATGGATCAATTAAACCATCAAAACCGTTCGGTATAATGCCTGAAAATTTTATCTGATTATTAGTATCTAATTTTGGTTTTTCAATCCAAAGACCTATCATAGATTTACCCTCTTCAATTCGAGATAAAGATAATTCTTCTTTAGAAAATGAAATTGATCCTTCAACCCCATTAATCGATACCCCTTCAGGATCGAGAAGTACATCTAAATAAAACTCTTCTTCAATACCTACTTTATCTTTATTGAGGGAAAGTGTAAGGGTTGCAGCCAAAGCATCTTTTTGAAAAAAAAGAGCAAAAATAAGAAAAAAGAAGAGAATATATATTTTATTAATTAAAATTTTTTTCATATATTTAAAATTAAAGAATTATTAACCAGTCCAATTAAAGGCCATAATAGAAAAATCGACGATACTAATTTTTCCATCAGAATTAAAATCAATTATAGTAGGCGGTATTATTTTTCTATACCAATAAGCCATAATCGAAAAATCAATCAGGTTAACTCTAGTGTCGCAATTTAAATCACCCCGAATAGAGCTACAACTCATATTATCTTTAGATTTATTTTCACCCCCAATAATGAAAGAAACAGGCGAATTATAGAGACTTTTTTCTTTGCCGAGGGTGGATTTTGATTTAGTTTGATGAAGGCCAAATTTAAGGAGAGAAGTATCTAAATTAAATAAATATTCCCCAATTCCATTACTTCTTACACTGTAATGATATTCTTGATTAGAATAAACAGAAATATCAATCAAAGATAACGGGCTAGTATATCCATAAATAGCTAAGTTGTCCCCCCATCTAGCTGAAATTTTATCAATATTAATTGTCGGAGATAAAAAGATATGGCTGATATTAACAGTTGAACCAGATGTTATAAATATCGGGAATGAATATGAGGATGATTTACGATCTTTCTCGTCAAGACTATAAATTGAAAACGTATAGGAATCTGTTTTCAATCCTGTTAAAGCCAAGTGGAAGTTTGCTTCTTTATCGGCAATTGCCGTTGCTGTAATTATTCCATCTTGTAAAATAAAAACGCGAGAGTCGGGGTAAGCCAGTCCTTGAAAATGAACGGTTGTTTCAATATTATTTATCGGCTTTTGTTCTATCTTACTTCCATAAATAACTCCGCCACTTCCATTATTATTATTATTATTTGAAGTGTCGACGACAGTCGCTGAGATTGTCACATTATTACTTTGATAAAAACTCCCAGCAAAAAGAATCTCCGGTAAAATTAGTAACAGAAGCATCAAAAATATAATAAAATAATTTTTTTGAAAAATATTAGGCATTATCAACACTACTTGGTTTATCAAAACCAAGACGCGCCATCTTTATGATATGTTGATTGTATTTTTTTAACATTACCTTCAAAATTAAATATAAAATCACGAAGATTATGAATAAGACAATTAACAATTGCCATGGTAAGACAGCAAAATAAGCGTTTTTACTACTATGAATATTTTCTGATCCATAAGTGAGGTCAAGATTGGCAATATAAATTCCAAGTGCAAAATGTTTCCATTGATAATCTACTTTATTGAAGAATTCCTTAATAAATGGTTTTTTAATGTCATCTTTTTTATTATTATTTAATGGATCGCCTTGGGCAATTTTTTTCCATTCAATATTAAATAATCGAGTACTATGAGGCAAAATATTACCAGAAACAGAGTTAGCATCAATATGAGTCACAGGAATATAAAACATATTTCGGATAGTAACTTCCCCGCTTGGTTTAACACGATCATCACCATCATTTTTCCATCGGTATTCTAAACCAACAGGTAGTGAATTATAAAAGAATTTATGTTTTACATTTCCTTTTTTGTTTTTTATAATTTCGCCCAATTTATCTTTAGCAGTTTCAGTTGTGAAAGAAGAGAGACCTCCAGCTTCGAGAACTTGCCCACTGACTGTTAGCAATACCAAAGTCCCCGTCTTAGCTCCGACGGAAACCTGAGCTCCTTCACCCGTAGCGGGATTATTACCAAAGAAAACAACAGCAAAATGTCCTCCAGAGTAGGCATCGTTTGGAATATTAATATTCAAATTTATCTTTCTAGATTCATTCGCGGCTAGAGTGATTTGTTCTACCGTCGTCATCCAAGTTCCTAGATCATTTTTTGGTTCGACGAAAAGTGGACTCCCGGTCTCACCTTGGGCTTCAAAGTTTGAATAAGAAACATAATAGGTTTCTTCTCCTACTAAACTATCATTTAAAAGAGTAATTTCTTTTGTAATTGTTGTTCCTGGGTCGCCACTGACTTCGATTCTTGCTGGCGAAAGAGTTAGAGCTTGAGCACTATTTGAAGTGATGAAAAATAAAGAGAAAACAATTGTAAAAAAAATCAGTTGGGAGTTTATGTTTTTTAATTTCATATTATTATAATTAGAAGTTACCAGTAGCAACATAAGTATGACTAGTATTATAGCTCCCAGCTTTTGTTACCGCTGAGATATTAGCTAAGTATCGAACGGAATAAGTTGTATTAGCCGAAGGAATAGTGGACCTAGCAACCTCGCCAGAAACAGTCGGTGTCCCTGCATAGGCAAAACCAGCTGCCGCATAGGGAACCGAGACAGTACCTGATCCACCGGTCGACGTCATTCTCATTCCAAATTGTTCTGTTCCAACAGCAGATGCTGTATTAGCAGATAAAGCCGGAATAGTATTTACTCCCGATTTTAAAGTATCTCCTTGAACACTAATAGTGTAACCCGTCGCACCATTGGTCCCGGCAACCATATTAAACGCTTCAGCTTCAGTAGTTTGAGGGCAAGTAACATAACCCGGATCCGTATTTTTAGCAAAACAAGCACCCGTCGAGTTTAGATTACCGAAATAAAGAGCATTGCTTGAAATAGAAAAGTTTAGGCTTGAAGAAACTTCAGCAGAAACGGCAACAATACTGTTTGGTATAATTGCCACTGAAAGTGTACCTAATTCATTGGAAGATGCAACATTAGCTCGAAGAATTGCCGTACCAGCTGATCCATTTGTGATTTGACGAGTTCCAGTAACTCCATAAGTTGCATTAAGCCCAATTTCAATAGCAATAACACTCGTGGCACCTATGGGTGAAGATCCATTAGTAAGGGTAATTACACCTGTTCCAGAATTAACATTAACTCCCCACCCAGCTCCAATAGCAGTAGCGGCTAAGGAAAAATCTAAACCATCATCAGTGATATCAAAATCATTAAAATCTAGTGTCCCTGGAATAGTAACACCAGTGAATGTCAATACTATAGTTGCCCCTCCTGCAAACCCAGCTGGTGTGGTAAATTTTATTGTATGATTTGCAACCACTCCAGCTGTTGAATTTGAAACCGTATCAGAAAAACTAGTAATTGCCCCGGCGGCCACAGCAGATCGAGGAACCATCAAAAAACCTAAATTAAAAGAAACAATCCCAGCAACTAAAATCAAACTAACAAATTTTTTAATCATAAATAATAATTTAATAATAATAATTAAAAGTTACCAGTAGTAATATAAGTATGCGCCGTCGTATAACTTCCAGCTTTAGTTAGAGCTGCGATGTTTGCCATATAACTAACGGCATAAGTATTAGATAATGATGGTGTAGCAACGGAAGCAAATGCAACTGGTGTTGTAGCATTGGATGTTAAAGCATATTGACCCGCAGTTGTATAATCTGAGGCAACTGCTCCGGTCCCAGATCCGGATGCTGTGGCTCTAATTCCAAATTGTTCCGTCCCAACTGTAGGAGCAGCTTTTGTGGCCATGGCTGGGATTGAATTGGCTCCTGATTTTAAAGTATCACCTTGTAAACTAATAGTGTAACCCGTCGTTGCATTTGTAGCCGCAATTAAATTAAAAGCGGCAGTCTCAGTCACTGTTGGACAAGTGTTATTCCCCGGATCAGTGCCTTGAGCCCAACATGAACTACCGGAAGATTTTAAATTCCCAAAGAAAATATCATTATCAGAAATACTAAATGTCAGAGTTGAAAGAACTTCAGCTGACAATTGGACTACTCCATTTGTAACTATGGCCATCGAAATTGTTCCGACGTCACCAAAATTACCTCCAATTTGTAAGACGGTTGTTCCAGCAGATCCATTATTAATTTTATTCGTTCCGTTAAATGTGATTGTCACAATTGAACCCGGAGCAACAGTTCCAGTTCCAGTTGTAAAAGTTAAAACAGTCGAGGAAGTATTAACAAATCCCCAGTTCGTAGTTAGCGGAGCTCCAGCATTTACAGTAATTGCACCTGGAGCTGTAATTGTCACATCAGAAAAAAGAACTCCAGTTGTCGAAGTACTATTATTAAAAGTTAGAATTACCGTTCTATTAGCAGCAATCCCAGTTGGGGTGGTGAATTTTATGACGTGACTTGCATCAACCAGAGTTGTCAGAGTGGAAACAGTATCAGACAATACAGAAAGAGTCGCCGCAGTAGCAATCCGAGGTGCCATAAATAGATAACCAAAATTAATCAAAAACAGACCGACCATCAAAACAGAGCATGTAATTTTTTTCATTGTGTAAAAAAATAATTAATAATGATTGATAATGAATTTTATTTTATACTTTTATTATATCACTTTTAAAATTAAAAATAATAAGTTATCCCCACTTTTTTAATAATTCGCCGTCACAATGTAAGTTAAGTCAGTAGAAAATAATCCAGGATCAAGAAGTGAATCAATTGTTGCAACAGACCGGATTGAAAAGGAAGTATTATTTCCGTCACCTAAACTAGCTTGAGCAATAGTCGTAAATAGATTATCAGTCGCATCATAAGCAAAACCTGAACTATTATAAGGCGAAACCACAAAGCCAGAGCCCCCCGCGGCTACCGCTCTTAATCCAAAAGCTTTTGAGCCAACTGTTGGAGTTGTTGGTGTTGATCCGATTGGATCAATAATAATAGCACTCTTGGATAATGTCTTTCCTTTAAACATTACAATATAACCAGAGGGAGCATTGGTACTAACAGATAAAGAGTAGGATTCGGCTTCCGTAGCACTTCCCTGTCCATTAGGTGTAGCATACCGAAGTCCGGAAGAACTCAAAGCTCCAAAGCCAGCCGAGTTATCTGAGATATTAAAAGAAATTGATTGCGAAAAAATTTTGGCGCAAACTTTATTATTGTAAGCCGTTGGAATCCCGACTTGCGAATTAGTTGGAGTTGTCGACATTGAAAAAAGGGTCACATCAAATCCATTACAATTAGTCGACTGATATCCAATTTTAATTTCATCACCAGCATAAGTACTCGAAAGACAGGCATTCTGTGTGTAATTAATTCCACTTTCTGTATTTTTTTCAACATGAGCATTTGTCACACCAGACAGTCGGGCAAAAATTTGCTTGTTACTAGTTGCACAAGAATTTCCCATCCCTGTAACTCCAGTACAACAAACAACATTATTATTATAAACAGCTGTGGATTGACTAGGTAATTCCGCGTGAGCATTGGTACTTCCTGACATTCGGAGAAGCACCGTCCCCGTACATAGAGCGGAAGTAGTAATCGAGCAAGAAAAAGCTGCGTAAATATAAGAAATGGGTAAAAATATAGATGCAAAAATCAAAATATAAAATTTAATTTTATATTTATTTAAAATAAAAATAGTAATTTTTTTTAGGATCATAAGCTGTTTAAATTTTATTTATGAAATACAAAATATATTATACTGAACTTTTTTACTTTTAATGTAAAAATTTAAAATTAATTTGTTTTTGAATTTTCTGTGGATATTGTTGCATTTTTATTTTCTGATGAACCAACCAGATTATTTTTTATTGATGAGACTTCAATTATTTTATCAATTGCTGGTCGATACAAGACGGCTCGGCCCGCTTGTGTAAAAATTAAAACCTTATCCCCTTTCTCAGCTAAACTAAAAAAAGATTGCTTTTTTAAACTCTCGGGATCGGTCACGGTTGCAATCGTCGGAGTTTCCCCAACCGGCAAGAGATATAATTGCGAAACCTTATTTATCAGATTTTGGACGTCCCGACTAACTTCAGTCTTTTGATTAGAAAGATTACTTTGTTTATTTTTCTTTTGATACAAATAAAAACCAAGGCCGATTGAAATAAGCAAAATGATGATTATAACTCTATTAATAACTTTTTTACGATAAGGATGATCCATTTAAAAATTGTAACACATCAGTTAATTAATAAAAAATTATTTATGGATTCGAAACTTCTCCTGAGGCATTTGTATTATTTATAATCTCAGGAACACCATCGGTGATAATTATTTTCCTCTCGCTTGTATCGAATATCACCCCGCTACCAGAAATCCCATCAGTCAAACTAGTCGCATTATTATTTAAGATTGATGAATCAGTCGCTTGACCTCCGGATCCTAAATCATTGGGGGTTTCAACTCCAGGTTCTTCAAATGTTAATCCTTCGATGACACTTTCAAATATTATTGGCTCACGAACAGAGAAAGCTGTCCAAGAGAATCGTAAATCTCGTGGTGCATTTTTATTAATCAAAATTGTAAAACCATTTTGATCACTTTCTGTTACGATTGATTTAAGATCTTCGCCAAATATTTGATCAGCATTCTCCGAGGTAACCGAGTCAGAAAGACTAAAGACTAATCCAGCACTAACTATTGGTTCGGCAATATAAGCATTTGGATAAATTACGTTAACTTTTTTTGCTCCTGCTTTAATAATCGCAAAACCAGCCGTATCATTATTAAATAATGG
>JBBRJM010000012.1:0-17849 GCA_038219305.1 Minisyncoccia bacterium
GATTAATTATCAATTATATTGGATTAATTTGAGATTTAATTTAAAAAAATTGATATAATATTGGCAGAATTAAGAATTAGTGTTTATAAATAAATTCAAGATTTAAATTTTTAATTTATTGAAAAATTTTCAGAAGAAAAAAAAGAAAGAATTATATTTAAAGCCAGGAATGAGTAAGGGTAATCTAAGCTGATTTAACTGCTCATCTAAAGAGGAATGAAGAAAATATTACCTTACATTTTAATTTTTGTTATTATCGCGAACTTCCTCGCGCCCTTTAGTGTTGGAGTAAATCAAAACAACAATCTAAAAATAAATAAAAATAAGGCTGAAGCATTATTTGATAATAAAATATACTTAGAAACAACTCCTTATAAAACAAACAGCTCTATCGTAATAAATTTTACAGTTGCTTACTCACAAAAACCAGCTCTTTTAACAAAGCAAGGAGTCAGAGCAACAATAACTGATTCTACTGATGGAATTTCAAAGACAGTGATAGTTAAAAATTCAGATTTCACTGAGGCTGGCACAGATGGAAAGGGATATTATAAATACACTGGATCAATCCCATTTGACGATTTAAGTTCTAATAGATTATATTCAATAGAAACAGAAGCAAGACAAATAAATTCTATAACAACTGCCGGAATTAATGCATTGTTTAATTTTAATTCTCTTTGGGATCCAAAAAATGATTCACCCTATGAGAACGTCATATTTATTGTAAAAACAGAGAGTTCCGTTACCACAAGTGTTTCAACAGCTCAAACAGTTCAGATAGAAGAAACAAAAAAATCAAATAACAATAAAACGGAGACGATGCCAAAGTGCTCTTTTTATAATGCTGGCACTTGGTTTAAAGGATGTCTTGCTCAAGGATTATATTATGTTTTGTTTATTCCAACATCTTATTTATTTGCCCTAACAGGCGTATTTTTTGATAATACTTTTGCATATTCTGTTCAAGATTCTTCATATCGATCAACTTTCGTCGTTGAAGGATGGGCCGTCGTCCGAGATATTTGTAATATGTTCTTCATCTTTATCTTACTTTATATCGCCATCGGAACAATTTTAAAATTAAATGGAGTTAAAACGAAAGAGATGATTGTCAATGTAGTAATAATCGGTTTATTTCTAAATTTTAGTCTTTTTGCTACTCAAGTTATCATCGATGCTTCAAATGTTTTAGCTCGTGTTTTTTATAATGCCGATATAATTAAAATTTCTGAAAAAGTTAACGCTAACGGAGTAACCAATTCTACTCCTGGTTTAAATGTCGGCCCTGATGGGGTCATTCCTCTGTCAGCTGCTATTGTTAATAAAGTCAATCCTCAAAAATTAATTATCAATTCTACTCAGGTTGGACCAATTGAAGACTCGGCTGGAGTGGCTGACCGTGATGCTGATACAGTTTCAACAGGTACATTTGTCTTGGTAACTTTGCTGACAGTCGCAATAAACATCATGGGAATGATCACCTTCATCTCTATCGGCCTGATATTTGTCTCGCGAGTTATTGGTTTATGGGTAGCGATGATTATTGCGCCACTGGCCTTCCTAACCTACGCCGTTCCATCCCTTAAAGGGGCAAAGATGATCGGTTGGGAAAAATGGTGGCCTGACACGATCAAATTAGCTTTCTTGGCGCCAGTCTTTATCTTTTTTATGTTCATTGTCCTAAAATTCCTCGAAACTGGGCTGGGGATGTTTGGCAATTCTGATAAAGATGGCTTATCTTTTGTAATCGCAACTATTATTCCATTTGCTTTTATAATGATTCTTCTAATGAAGGCAAAAAGTATTGCCGGTGATATGTCAGGTGAATTGGGACAGAAGATTACGGGGGCTGTAGCTGCCGGTGGAGCTATGATGTTAGGCGGAGCCGCCATGGGTACGGCATTCTTAGGAAGAAGAGTTGGAGCTGGATTTGCTGGTCTTTCTAATAGTAAATATAATCAGGAGAAACTTGAACATGATAATAAATTAGAAGAATGGAAAAGAAATGGCAGCATTGGAACTCCACCAGCATTTACCCCTAGTAAGAGACCTAATTTACTTGACAAAATTGGAGAAAAATATAACAAAAATCAAAAAGGGGTAGAGAAAATTGAGCATGCTCGTCATATTACAGATGAAGCTATTGCCAAAGCTGATCCTTCTCTTAAGGGAAAATCGTGGGGCAACTTATCTGGAGTTCAAAAACAAAAGGTAATGGCAATCGTTAAAAGAGATGAGGCTTCTAAATATATGGATGTTAAAGAAAGAGAATACAGAGAAGGTCATGGTCTAGAAAAACAAGCTCCACTTACTACAGCAGATGAATCAGCCATATTAGCAAAAAAAGAAAGGGAGGTATTGGCGACAAAAGGTCCTGGGGTTGTTCTTTTATCTCCTGCAGATAAAGCTGAAGCCAAAAAACAAGCAGATGCAGAAATTACTGAAGAAAGAAAAAGAAGAGAAAAACTTCCAGATTTATCAAGCGCAGATAAGGCAAATATTAAAAGTGAGGCTGAAAAAGAAGCGGGTACTAAGTTTGAAGAAGAAATTAAGCATGCATCTCAAAATATCAATATCCTATCTCAAGCTTTTGCCAAAGCTAATACTGGATCATGGGATGTTAGAAATATTTCTCAAACTACTACTGATAAGCGTGATGGTTTATTAAACAACATACCAACTAAACTTATAGCCGGAATTGCAATTGGAGTTCGAGCTGGACTTAAAGGATCTGGCATCAATCACGGAACTGGGCAAGCTGATTTGATTAAAGATCTTGGACATACAATTACAGAAGCATTAAAGAGTGTTAAGATTGAAGTTCCAAAGGCTCCTAGCGGTGGAGGAAATAGTCACGGGGGAGCGGCGGCGGCTGGTGGACATCATTAGAGTAATTATGGATCCTGTTAGAGATTTGCATGTTATATTTAACGAAATAGTTTAAAATAAAGTTGAAGTTTATATTATTAACCACAATTTAAATAGATACGTCCCTTCTAATTATGGGACTATCTCTAACGGGATGGATCAAATACAATTAAAACAAAAAATAGCTGAATATTATGTCAAATTGCCCGATGATTTGAAAGTATTTTTTGCCGAACAAAGTTGGATTACAAACATACAACAAATATCCCTTAAATACAAGTTATCAACAGAACAAACAAACACTTTAAACACCGAAACAACCTTATTATTGCTTTGTATTATTAATATAAATGAATATGCTCAAACAATTGAAAAAGAATTAAAATTACCGACAGAAATTCTAAAACAAGTTTTAAGTGATATTGGTGAAAAAATTTTAAAAGAAACTTATGGATCTTTAGAAGATGGTTATTTAAAAAATATATCAGTTTTAGAAAAAGAAAACGCAGTGGAAATGCAAGATGTGCCTCTACCTCCATACAAGAAGATAATTACTAACGACCAATTACCAATTACTGATGAAAAAGGAATAAATTCTAAAATTGAAGAAGGTATTATATTGAATAATGAAAAAATTTTAGTTGATCAAACAAAGAAGGACGTTAACTTCCTAGCTCAAAAATTAAATCAAACAATCGTAACACCAACAACAATCAGCGATCACTCGCTTCCAAATTTAAATAAACAATCAAATCCAATCATAAAATCTCATGATCCATACAGAGAAGGGATAGAGTTGTAATTACTAATTAAAAACAATATAAACAAAGGAGAACCTAGTTGAACAAAAAAGTTTTGATTTTGCTCTATCTATAATTAGTTTATGTGAGCTTTTAATTAAAAGAAATGAGTATATCTTGTCTAAACAAATTCTTCGTTCTGGAACATCCATTGGGATAAATATTGAGGAATTGGTGAGTGCTCAGTCAAAGAATGATTTCATTGCTAAAATTAGTATTTCATACAAAGAAGCTCGCTAAACACTCTATTAATTGAATCTTCTCGAGGGTAGTCATTTTCTAAATCTGCAACAATCTGATACAATTATAAAAGATCGCAAGTTTAAAAAGATAAAATTCGTAAATCTTAATTATTAATTAGTAATTACTATCAAATGCAATTCAAAGTTCCACAATTTATTGACATTGAGGATAAACTTTTTGGGCCATTCACTTTCTTTCAATTTGCTTATATGATAGGTGGTGGCGGTATGGCTTTTATTCTCTACAAAGTCCTACCTTTTGGGCTTGCTATTGTACCTATAATAATAGTTGTATCTTTATCATTATTATTAGTTTTTTATAAAATAAACAATAGACCTTTTTCTAATTTTCTCCAAGCGGGGCTAAGTTATTTTATCTCGAGTAAACTTTATATCTGGAAGCAAAGATTTATTAAACCAAGTAGCAACTCCGAAGATGCTGAACTGCCTACTCAAACTTCAATTGTTCCAATGGCTTCAGCCTCAAAACTAAAAGATTTGTCCTGGAATTTAGATGTGGAGAATAAAGAAAACCACTAATCACGATTGCACTTGGAAATAAGTGCTATTAATCATTAATTTGAAATTAGAATTAGTAATTCTGTGATATAATAATAAAAGGATTTTATTATTTATTCCTCAGACTTAAGATAACTGATGGTTAACTGCACCTTTTATTAAAAAGTTTTTCATTATTAATTCTTAATTATTATAATTATGGCAATCGATGCAAGAAGTGCTCAGGATTTTGTCCCAATAAAAGAAGTCCGAAACGGCGTCATTATTTTAAAAGATGGCGGTCTTCGAGCAATTTTGATCGCTTCTTCAATCAACTTGTCACTCAAATCATCAGAGGAACAGATTGCTATCATCAATCAATTTCAATCGTTTTTAAATGGTCTTGATTTCTCAACTCAAATTGTTATTCAATCACGTCGTCTCGATATTCGTCCTTATCTTTTAACTCTCGAAGAAAGACTAAAAGAACAAAATGAGATGTTGCTCAAAGTTCAAACGAAAGAATATATTGACTTTATCCGGTCTTTTAATGATGAAGTAAATATTATGACTAAGAATTTTTTCATCGTTGTTCCTTATAGTGCAGGGCTAATTCGTTCAAGTGGTGGGATGCTCGATAGTTTAATGGGTAGCGGTTCTCATAAGCAAAAACCAAACACTCAAAAGGGGATAGACTTAGCGAGTTTCGAAGAAAAGAGAAGTCAACTCGATCAAAGAGTCAATGTCATCATGAGTGGACTAAGTGGTATAGGAATTCGAAGCTCTCAACTAAAAACCGATGAAGTTGTAGAACTTTTTTATAAAACATTCAATCCTGGAGATATTAGTCAGGGAATAAAATTACAATAATACGAATCCCGTTTGAAGCCACGATTACAAATACAATAATATGAATTTACTTAATAAAAAAAATATTAATAATTTAACTAAGCAGTCTCACATTCTTTTTGTGACCTGCTTCTAATAGGATGGGAATTTTTTCATCAATTTTTGGCGGAAGTAAAGGGGTAGATCCACATGGATCTGTTATTCCAAAACTTCCGAGCGAAATCTATAAAGCTGCAACACTAGAACTCCAAGATGTTATTGCTCCTTCGGCTCTTCAGATAACTCCTAAATCTCTAAATCTCGGTGATAAAATTGCTCGAACATTCTTCGTCATTTCATATCCTCGTTATTTAAGTGATAATTGGTTCTCTCCGATTATCAATCTCGATAAAATTTTTGATGTCTCTATTTTTATTCATCCAATTGAAACAGCCGAAATTTTAAAATCATTCCAAAAGAAAGTCGCTGAAGTTCAAAGTCAGATTTCGATTAGAGAATCAAAAGGCCTAGTTCGCGACCCAATGCTCGATACGGCGTACCAAGATTTAGAAAATTTACGAGATAGTTTAATGCAAGCTCAAAATAAAATGTTTGATGTTGGGCTTTATATAACAGTCTATGCTGATAGTGAAAATGATTTATTCAAAATCGAAAGTGAAATAAAATCACTACTTGAATCAAAATTGGTTTACTTAAAACCAGCACTTTTCCAACAAAATGAAGGATTTAAAAGTGTTATTCCTCTAGGTACTGATATACTTGGTATTCACCAGAAACTCGATACTGAACCACTTTCTAGTCTTTTTCCTTTTGTTTCTTTTGATTTAACATCAGATAAGGGTATTTTATATGGCGTCAATCGTCATAACTCTAGTTTAATTATTTTTGACCGTTTCTCTCTACCGAACTATAACTCAATTACTTTTGCTACCGCTGGAGCAGGTAAATCTTATGCCACAAAGCTTGAAATCATCCGAACACTGATGTTTGATACTGAAGTAATTGTTATTGATCCAGAACGTGAATATGAGTATTTAGCTGAAGCCGTCGGTGGAAGATATTTTAATATTTCCCTTGCTTCTGATCACCATATTAATCCATTTGATTTACCAAATCCTGCAAGCGATGAAACCTGGGCTGACGTTCTTCGTTCAAATACTATTAATTTAGTTGGTTTATTTCGAATTATGCTTGGAGGTTTAACACCAGAAGAGGATTCAATCATAGATCGGGCTATAACTGAAACTTATGCTCTCAAAGATATCACAGCTGAATCAAACTTTGTAAATATTGAACCGCCACTTCTTTCTGACTTTGAAATGATTCTAGCTGGAATGGAGGGGAGTGACTCGCTGATTCAAAGACTAACAAAATACACTCACGGATCATGGGCCTCTTTCTTAAATCAACCATCCAATGTAGATATCAATCGTAAGTTTGTCGTTTTCTCTGTACGTGATATGGAAGATGATCTGAAGTCGGCGGCTATGTATATTATTACGCACCATATCTGGAATGCCGTTCGTAAAAATCTCAGAAAACGATTATTAGTCGTTGATGAAGCTTGGTGGATGATGAAATCAGAAGATACTGCCTCGTTTTTATATTCAATTGCAAAGAGAGGACGTAAATATTATCTCGGTCTTGCGACAATTACTCAAGATGTCGGAGACTTTATGAAAAGTCCATACGGTGTGCCAATTGTTACAAACTCCTCAATTCAATTATTATTGAAACAATCACCCGCCACGATCGATGTCTTACAAAAAACATTTAATTTAACTGATGAGGAAAAATATCTTCTTCTTGAAGCGAATGTCGGAGAGGGGATCTTCTTTGCAGGACTCAAACACGTTGCCACTAAGATCATTTCCTCTTATACGGAAGATCAAATAATTACTTCAGATCCATCACAAATTTTAGCCATCAAAAAAGCCAAAGAAGAACTTGCTAATGGGGGAGTTAAATAAAAAATTGGTTGTTTTGATAGTTTTATTATCGTATAATATAAAGGTGATAAATTCTCGCATAAAATTTTTGACAAGTATGGCTTTCATTTTTTTAAGTGTTTTTTTTATACCCCAGACATCCATTGCTGAGCTAGAGGTTCCGATTCAAGAAAGTGAAATTTTAGTTGAGACTTATCCTGAGAATCCAGAACCTTATCAAGACATCAGCATAAAGTTAACTAGTTATTCTATTGATTTAAATAAAGCGAAAATTGAGTGGCAGAATGCCGGAAAAATTATTCTATCTGGGATTGGTAAAACTAGTTATTCTTTTAAGGCCTTAGGCCCTAATAGCGCTGTGATTTTAACCGTTAACATTACTCCATTTGGCTCATACACAAAAGTTACAAAACAAATAGTGGTCAAAGTTTCAGAAATTGATGTCCTTTGGGAATCAGTTGATGGCTACACACCTCCTTTTTATAAAGGTAAATCTTTCGTTTCACCCGAGGGTCTTATTAAAGTTGTAGCTATTCCAAATACCAGTACGATTAAATCTGGAAAAGGAAATATTGTCTACAAATGGGCAGTGGAGGATAATAATGTTTCTAATGCGGGAGGTTATAACAAAGATGCTTATATCTTTACTAATAATGCTCTTAAAAATAAAGAAGAAGTTACAGTTTCAGCGTCGTCGGTTGATAATCAATATAGTAGTAAAAAAACAATTAGTATCCCAATCACACCAGCTAAAATTATATTTTATAAAAAATCACCAACTGATGGGGTTTTATATAACCAAGCTTTAATTGATAATACATTTATTGAGGAGGAAGAATTGATAGTTGTCGCAGAACCATACTTTTTGGCTCTTAAAAATAATGAGAATCTTTTTGACTATAAATGGAAGATAAATGGTAATGATATTGACACTCCATCAAAAAAAACAGAACTCACAATTAGGCCAGCAGATCGTGGTGGATTTGCAACAATCAGCGTTGTTATGGAAAATCTAAACACCTTTTTACAAAAAGTAACTGGTCAATTAAAAATAACACTCTAATATGAAAAAATTTAATTCAACAACAAAAATTATCGTATTAACTTTTATTTTATTTTCTATTGTTTCAAATAGTATTTCGGCTGAAGTACCCGTCTGGAATTATAATGAAAATATTGTTACAGGAAACAGTACTTTTGGTAATCATGGCCCATTTTTAACCGAAGAAGCTTGTAAAAACGATCGTGAAAAATTTTTAAACTCTCCCTTAGGTTTATCTTCAAACTCAAGTTTATGTATTTCTTCAACAGTTAAAGCTTATCCAGTACCACAAACCACACTCCAGCAAGATCCTCCGACTGTTATTAATTCCAAAAAAGAAGATAACATTGATTTAAATAACGATACCTATAAATTTCTAGCTCCTATTGGAAAAGAGACCGAAGTTAAAACAACAAATATCGGAAATTATATTAATACAATGATTAAAACAATTATTGGCCTATCTGCGGCATTGGCTGTTGTTATGATTATTCTAGCTGGAATCCAATGGATGGGAAATGAGTCAGTCTTTGGTAAAACCGAAGCTAAAGGGAAAATAGGCGCTGCTATCTTGGGTCTTGTCATTGCTCTTGGCTCATATGCAATTTTAAATACCATTAATCCCGATTTGCTGGGAAAAAACGGATTAAGTATATCTGGTGTCAATATTGAAATAGAAGGAGACTCAAATGCTCCAATTGGAGGAATAGAGTCCTTACCATCAGGTATTTTATGTATTAAAGGTAAGGAAAATATACCAAAAATTGTACAAAGTTTTAAAGATAAAATAACATACCAAATGGGTGCTAAAGGGGTCGCTGGACCGTCTAATACAATAAAACTAGATTGCTCAGGTTTTGTTAATTATGTATTACGTTGTGCTGGTGTTCCTTTTATTAACAGTGGTACAGCAGTTATTTTCGAAAATGCAGAAAAAGTTATTTCAATCCAGAATTCTTCTATAAACGGTAAAGAGTTGGCTATAGGTGATTTGGTAGGATGGAGACCTGATGAAAACTCGAAAATAGCTAAGGGTAAAGATTTTGGTCATGTTATGATATATGTTGGGAATGGAAATGTTCAAGTTGCAGATTCTCATGGTGGTTCTAAAATAAGTAAAGCTCTTGGAATTTTTCCCATTTCAAGATACCAAGATCGTATTAAATATATAAAAAGAGCTCAATAATTATGTCAAAAACTTCTAAAATTTTTATAATAATTTTCATCACTCTTGGAGTAATAACACTCGGCTATTATTTATTTTTTAATAAGAGTGCTCAAGTTGATAGACCAGCCGAATCACTCTATAAAAAATTTAATCCTTTTGGAATAAGTGAAAATGTTAATAATCCGAACGACTCAACTAATACAGAAAATCTAACTGAAAATCCAACAACACAATCTAACGCAAATTCAAACTTGAGACAAATAACTTCTTTTGCAATTGCTGGTGGAACTTTTTTCGAAAGTCAAAGAAAAATTCCAACTCCGGAAAAAGAAATTAGTGTCACGACTAACAGAGGAGAGACAAAAGTTGACCCCAAAAAAGAAATAATCATCAAAGTCCCTGATAAATATGAAACAATACCAGCTATCCGATATGTTGAACGTGCAACAGGTCATATTTTTCAAATGGATTTAGATAATTCGGCAATTAGTAAAGTATCAAATACAACAATCCCAAGTATTTATGAAGCAATTTTTGACTCTAAAGCTATGTCTGTTATTTATCGATATATTTCAGGCGATAAAACTATTTCAAGTTATTTGGCAACTCTCGGTGGTAGTAATGGAGAATTTCTCCAAGAGGATATTATTGATTTAAACACATCAGTAGATAAAACTAAATTATTTTATTTAATTAAAACTTCAAATGGCGTAACCGGTTTTATCAGAAACTATATTGATGGCAAAAACACTCAAGTTTTTACTCATTCCTTTAGTGAGTGGTTATCACAATTTGTTTCCGATAAAAAAATATATCTAACAACAAAACCATCTTATGCTGTTTTGGGTCAGTTCTATAGCTTAAATGTCCAAAATGGCACCATATCAAAGCTGTTTGGCGGAGTTGCTGGACTAACAACGCTTGCCAATAATGATGGCTCTATCGTTCTTTTTGGCACATCACAGGCTGAAGGTCCAAAACTAGGACTCTTTAATCCAAGCACTCGTGCCATGGATCAACTTGATGTTTATGGTCTTCCTGAAAAATGTGTTTGGGGCAAGGATAATGTTAATATTTACTGCGCTGTCCCAAAAAAGATTGTCGGCACTCAATATCCCGATGTCTGGTATCAAGGTTTAGTTTCTTTTAATGATTATTTTATTAAAATTAATTCGGCGACGAAATCGGTCAGTACTATTGAAAACAGCTCTGATTCATCAGCAGTTGATGCAACAAAGCTCTTCATGGATAAAGAAGAGGGGACAATATTCTTTACAAATAAAAAAGATGGAACACTCTGGAGTTTAAAGATTTAATTATATTTAAGATAATTACCTAACTCTACCGACCATCAGAGTTCGGTAATTTTCAAAACAGAGTTTGTAATTAAAAATTTATTTAAAAAGGCACCCAAAGCTTCGCTTTGGGTGCCTTTTTATTAAAATTGTCTCTTTTAATTATTTATTACTTATTTTTTTATATTTGATCGTCAACATATTTGATTACAACGCGACGGTTCGGACCATATCCCTCAGATTCAGTTTTAACATCTTTAACATTTTCCAAGAACATATGAATAATTCTACGTTCATAAGCCGGCATTGGATCAATTTCAATTCGACTTTTAAAGTAGCGAGCTCGCTCTGCCATCATATGAGCAATTCCTTTTAAACTATCAAAGCGTTTCTTTTGATAACCATTAATATCTATAAAAATATTATTAATAAAACCTTCTGTATTTCCTTTCTCAAGCATCTTTTGAACCAAGTGGTTGAGAGAACGCAAAGTTTCACCTTCACGGCCAATCATAAATCGAGAATCAGGGGTATCTATCATACACCAAACCATGCCATCTTCATCAGAAAACTCAATTTTACTGATGGTACAAGCCGTCATTGTGAAAATTTGTTCAACTATTTCTTTGATTTGGTCTTGTTTCATATAATATTTATTAAAGACTGGCGTTTAATGATCGACGAATGTACCATTCTTGAACTATAGTAAATATATTACTCGTAATCCAATACAATGCAACTGCTGCTGACAACTTCCAAGCAATAAAAGCAATTATGACAGGGAGAATGTATCTGACATTTATTTGCATACTACTGGCAAGTTCTTCTTGAAAGGTTTTGGTTTCTGTTGGAACATCCTTTTCTTTTACAATTTCTATCATTTTTGGCTTAACAGATGCCGGTGAAGATAAATAACCTTGAATAAATTGGGTGACTCCAGTTAAAAGACCTAAAAATAAATTATTTCTACTGCCAATTTCAATTAAACCAAGAAAATTAGTATGAATTTGACTTGGTATTTGAATAAAAGAGTAAATAATTCCGCTATCTATTGCAAAATCCTTCATAAAGACAAAGTACAAAGCAAAAATAACAGGTAACTGAAGAATAACTACTAAACAGCCAGAAAAAGGATTGGTGCCATATTTTTTATATAGTTCAAATGTTTTGCGAGCTTGTTCCTCTTTATTCGGATAGTCTTTCTTAATTTTCTTGAGTTCTGGCTCCATTCTCTTCATCAAGATCTGACTTTTGATAGACTTCTTGGTCAGTGGTGAAAGAATAAGTTTAACAAATATAGTTAAAACTATAACAGCTAAGCCAATGTTGCCAAAGGTGATGTGATTAATAGTAAAAATAAGCGCGTTATAAACTGGCTCATAAAAAATAGTATTCCATAATGATTGCATTTGCTTATTGTATCTTAAAAAAGACTTATTTCAAAATCGAAATCCTATATTAGAGGATCATAATGTTTTTTCTGCCATGGATGACAACGGATAATCCGCCTCATTCCTTTCCATAAGCCTCTAAAAAATCCATATTTAATAACGGCTTCTTTGGTATATTCAGAACACGTCGGCAAAAAAACACACGATGAATGAGATCGGAATGGAATTCGTTGATAGAGATTAATTAAACAAATAACAATTTTTGCCATGTTCTGACTATAAGATTTTCGCCCTGATTAGTAAAGCTTTAATATCAGATAAAATATCTTTTGAGTTGGGGACTTCATTAAATTTCTTATACATTAAAATAGCTAAGCCATTCTGTGGCTTAAGTGCTCGTAGAACATTATAACCTTGGCGTCTAAGCTTATTTCTCAAAACGGCTCTTTTGGCAACACTCTTAGGAGCAACAACGGCAAATTGAGGGGTCTCTTGGGGTAAATAGCGCAAAACAAAAAGCGAGCCTGAAAGCATATTTCCTTTTTTCAGAATGATCTGGAAAATATCTTTTGTAACTCGCTTATTTTTTGGAAGCATATTATTTCTTAATAGAAACATTAGCACGACCTTTTTGGCGACGGGCTTGATTGACCTTTCGTCCATTTGGGGTCTTAGTTCGAACTAAGAAACCATGAGTCTTAGCTCTTTTTCGTTTATTTGGTTGATATGTAAGCGACATCTAAAGAATATATAACAAAATCCCAAATAAAGCAATGGGCATAAAGATATTAACATATCCACACGTTATTAACAGCTTAATCCAGAGTGTTAATTATTAGTCGACCTAAAAACAATGTATAATATCAAACATGAATACAAAAGAACTCTGGAATAGTTGCTTGGCCGAAATTGAATTAAATATCTCAAAGGCAAACTTCACAACCTGGTTTAAAAATACCTTAATTATTAAAGAAGAAGGGGGAACTTTATATATTGGTGTACCTAATGAATTTGTCAAAGATTGGCTCTATAATAAATTCCATAAACTTATATTTAAAATTCTTATTACCCGAGAAGAAAATATTCGCGGTATTGAATATGTTATTTTTAAACAAGATCAATTAGCTAAAATTAAAGAGCAAGAACCAACGAAACAAATCATTAACATAAACAAAGAATTACCACTTAATGATTTATATATAAACAAAGATGACAATCTTAATCCAAAATACAATTTTGATTCTTTTATTGTTGGACCTTTTAATGAATTAGCTTATGCTGTTTCGCAAGCAATCATTGCCAACCCTGGTCAAAACTACAATCCATTCTTCGTTTATGGAGGGACAGGCTTAGGTAAAACTCACATGATTCAAGCCATTGGTAATTTGATTAAAACAAAACACCCAAACAAAAAAATATATTATGTTTCGCTTGAGCGATTCACAATTGATTATATTAATTCAATTCAAAATAAAAACCCAAACTCATTTAAAGAAAAATATCGCAAGTATGATGTCATCATTATGGACGATATTCAATTTATCTCAGGTAAAGACAAAACTCAAGAAGAATTGTTTCACCTTTTCAATACTCTCTACGAAAATAATAAACAAATTATTTTTTCGTCTGATAAACATCCAAATTTTATTCAGGGTCTAGAAGAGAGACTTCAGTCTCGCTTTGCCTCAGGAATGACTGTTCAAATTGTTGAACCTGATTATGAGTCACGTGTGGCAATTATAAAAGCCAAGTTTGAATCAACAAGTTGTATTGTTGAACCAGAAGTCGTTTCTTATCTTGCCGAGGCTCTAGAGGGTAATATTAGAGAGCTGGAGGGGAGTTTAAACACAATAGTCTGTCAGTCTCAATTAAAAAATAAAGCCTTAAGTTTACCAGAAGTTAAAACCTTGATTAAAAATAATATTAAACCAAAGAAAACTGTTGCAATCAAAGAAGTTGTCCGTATTATTGCTGAACAATATGGAATTTCAGAAGAAATTATATATGAAAAAACTCGTCGCAAAGAAATTGTCAGAGCTCGTCAGGTGGCGATGTATATATTACGAGAAGATTTTAATATTTCTTATCCACTGATTGGTCAGAAATTAGGAGGTCGCGATCACACAACAGTAATTCACTCTCATTTAAAAATAAAAGCTGATTTAAAAACTGACCCATCACTTTTACAAGAGGTGGAAAAGATTAGGATAATGTTCAAATAACTATGTGGATAAGATGTGATTAAGAAAATAAAAATTGGGTATAAGTTTTAAAAAAAAGAATTAACTTGTAAATATTAGAAAACTGTCCATCATTTAATATTTTTTAAATTGATTAAAAAACAATATTTTATAATATTAAAAAAAGTAATTAACATATCCACAGTCATAGTAATAGTAATAATGTATTAATAGTAATTAATAACAAATCATATGAAACTAGAATGCCAAATAGAAAAAATTAAAAATGCTCTAATAACTGTAGAAAGAATAACAGGAAAAAATTTAACATTACCTGTACTTGGATCTGTTTTATGGGTAGCGACTGAAAAAACCTTAAAACTTAGAGCAACTAATCTAAATATTGGAATTGAAATTCAAATTCCTGCAAAAATTGAAAAAGAGGGAGTGGTTGCAATTAGGGGTGATATATTATCCTCTCTATTTTCTGTTATTCAAGGAGATTCAACAGTTGTATTTGAATTGATTGATAATAATCTGTTAGTCAAAACAAAAAATAGTACTATTTTACTTAAGAGTATTTCTCATGAAGATTTTCCGACTATTCCAATTGTTGAAGGAGAAGAATTATTAATTCCAGCGAAAAAATTTATTGAAGGAATTAGGGCTGTTTACTATAGTGCTTCGATTTCTGAAATTAAACCTGAGATTGGAAGTGTTTATATTTATCCCGAAGATGATATGTTGGTATTTGTTTCAACGGATTCATTTCGCTTAGCTGAGAAAAAAGTTAAAATAAAACAAAAATTATCGTTTAGTGGTATTTTATTACCATATAAAAATGCAGTTGAAATTATTAAAGTTTTTGAAAATGTTGATGATGATTTAAAGATTATTCTACAAAAAAATCAAATATCTTTTTCAACTGATAATATTTATTTAACTTCAAGAGTGGTTGATGGATCATTTCCAGATTACAAACAAATCATTCCAAAAATTTCAACAACATCAGTTGTTGTTTTAAAACAGGATTTCATTTCTTCTCTTAAAATTTCCAATGTTTTTTCTGATAAATTTAATCAAGTGACATTTAATATTAAACCGAAAGATAAAATTTTTGACATTGAGTCAAAAAATATTGATACAGGAGAAAATAGGACTCTCTTAGCTGGAGCACTAACAGGAGAAGATGTTTCGGCTAATTTTAATTATAAGTATATACTAGATTGTTTTCAGTCAATTAGTGGAGATAGTCTCAACCTTGATTTAACAGGGAATAATAAAGCCATGATTATTAAAGGCATTGGCGATAATTCCTTCTTGTATTTAATAATGCCAATGAATAGATAATTACTAATTACGAATTATTAATTAGTAATTGAAAATAAAAATTATGTTTGAGATGTGCATTTTGTCTTAGAAGAAACAATTTATATTAATAATTAATTAGATACGTCTCGTGAGGGACTATCTCTGGTGAAATGGATTATGTTAAATTAACCGACATTCTAGAAAAATTCAAAAAAATTCTTTTTAAAGAAGAAGAGGTTTATAAAATTATTTCCGAAATCATTATAAAGAATACAACATATACCGTTCCAGCTAAATCTTTAAAAATTAAAGGTGATATTGTATATCTGAATTGCTCACCAATGTTACGGAGTGAAATTTTAATGAAAAAAAGACAAATCATTTTAGATTTGTCTTTAATTCTAAGTGATCGTAAAATTAATGATTTAAAATAATCTAATTGTCTACCTGAATAGACATTATTGTTTCTCCGGTATTACCAACATTATCAACTCCAACAACCCGGAGTTTATTATTTCTCTCAAGGTTATTAATCTCACCTAAGTTTAAAGCTAAACTAAAAGGATAAGTTTTGAGTGAAGTAATATATTCATTATTAACAAAGACATCTATTTTTTGAATCGGATTTTTGCTCGTTGGGTTTATGTCGATTTTAATTATTTCATTAGATTTATATATTTTTTCTGAAAGACCAATAATTTTAAAAATTGGTTTTGAGTCAATAGTATGAACTTCGTCATATCCATTCGGGATGTTATTACTTGAGATGTTTGGGTAGTTAAATAGATTGGTTGCCCACCAATTTGCAACGCCATATTCCCAATTATTATATTGAGAATCATTTATGCCAATTCCCGGAGAAATAACAAGTGGATTATTTTTTTCAAGCCAATATAAAATAGTGTGAACATTCGTGATAGACATTTCTTTTTGGGTACTCAGTGGAGTAAATTCTGTCGCTAAGCGACCAGAAACCGCATCAACGGTAAATGTTTCACCTCCTTGCCAGTGACCTCTTAAAATCGCAGGTAGAGATGGATCAACTGGATCGGGTCTCTCAAAAACTTCATTCGGTAATTTTAATATATCAAAAGCAGAAGTCATAATGCCGTTCCAGATTGGTCCAGCTAGGGCAGCCCCACCTTT
Organism: Minisyncoccia bacterium; assembly: GCA_038219305.1. Lineage (GTDB taxonomy): Bacteria > Patescibacteriota > Minisyncoccia > Phycocordibacterales > UBA9973 > UBA8515. The sequence continues at coordinate 16,743 of JBBRJM010000012.1, forward strand.
TTTCATTGGTTTATTGTCGTTGTTTCCAACCCAAACACCGACGGCGATCGATGGAGTATAACCAATAGTCCAAGCATCTTTATTATTGTTTGTTGTTCCTGTTTTAACAGCGACTTCACGACCAGGTATATTTAAAATTGAATTAGCGCCAAAGGTAGGGGATCGAGCGACATTATCTGAAAGAATGCTCGATAGAGTCCGAGTGGTATTTGATTTTAAAACTTCATAAGATTTATTTTCATATTTTTCTAAAACACTTCCTTTGGCATCTGTCACCGATAAAATTCCTTGATAAGGATTTCTGACGCCACTATTTGCAAAGACACCATAAACTGAAGTCATATCAAGGAGTGTTGTTTCGCCACCTCCGATGACGAGGGAAAGTCCATAACGGTTGGAATCGTTTAGAGTACTAATACCAAGATCATGAGCTATCTTGATAGAATCAGTTACACCAACAAGATAGAGAACTTTGACAGCGATGACGTTGATCGATTGAGCCAGCCCTTGCCGGAGTGTTAACGGCCCTCTGAATTTATTATCGTAGTTATCTGGGTTATAACATTTTGCATTAGGACTATTAGGAAGTGTTAGACCTGTTGGACCACACGAAGCATTAAATTCTGTTTTAACGTCAAATAGAGTTGTATCTTCTGTATATCCCTTTTCTAAGGCGAGAGCATAGACTATTGGTTTAAACGAAGAACCCGGCTGACGTTCAGCTGTTGTGACATTGTAATTACCATCAATTGTTTTATCAAAATAATCTCGTGAACCAACCATGGCAAGAATTTGACCAGTCTTTGGGTCTATTGCAACAGCTGCAGCATTTGAGCCCGCAAAATTCTTTTCATTTTCTTTTGAATTTTTATATGTTATTTCTTCAGCTTTCTTTTGTAAATTATAATCAATTGTCGTGATAACTTTTAATCCACCACCTTCTAGGGCTTCAATACCATAACGTTTTTCTAAATAATCTTTAATAAAGAAAACAAAGTGAGGAGCTGCAATATTCATTGGTTTCTCTGGTTGAAAAACAACAACTTCGGCGACGGCTTTGTCACGCTCTTCTTGATTAATGAATTTTAATTCAAGCATTCTATTGAG
>JBBRJM010000013.1:0-15232 GCA_038219305.1 Minisyncoccia bacterium
GAACCCGGCCCTTATGTTCCCAAAACATAGATACTACCGATATACTACACCCCGATATAACCTCCTTATAGTATCATATTTTATAATAATTACAATTTTAGGTAGTTGCAAGTGATTTGCATTTATGATATTGTATTTGAATGTTAAGAAGTAAAAAACCAGCGATTGATTTTATAAAATTATTAAAAGATAATAAATTTAAAAATACACCAAGTCGGCTGGCTATTCTTGAAATTTTTGCAAAATTTGACAAGCCAGTGAGTGCCGACTTTATATATAAGAAACTAAAAGGACACATAAATGAAGCGACAGTTTTCCGGACACTACTTTCATTTGAAAAAAGTGGAATTCTCAGGAAAGTCGATTTAAGAAAGGACTCAGTTTGTTTTGAGCTAAACAGTGATCACCACCACCATATGGTTTGTGTTAAATGTGGTTTTATTGAAGACTTTAAAGGAAGTAAAGACATAGAGAAATTATTAGAACAAATAATTGAAAAGTCGACTAAATTTAAAAAAATAACAGAACACTCTTTGGAATTATTCGGATTTTGTAAGATGTGTAATTAATATGTTTACAAACTATTTATATGCATTTGTAAGTGTCGCCCTAGTTAGCCTAGTCTCACTCATCGGAGTATTTTCTCTGACTATTAAGGAAGATGTATTAAAAAAATATATTAATTTCTTTATTAGCTTAGCTATTGGGGCATTGCTCGGTGATGCCTTCATTCATATCATACCTGAGGCCTTCCTAAGCCCTCTTGGAACAAATCTAGCCAGCATCTTAGTAATTGTTGGTATTCTGATATTTTTTGTCATTGAGAAGTTCATACATTGGCATCACCATGGTGAAGATAAAGAGGAAGAGCATATTCATCCAGTAGGGAAGTTAGTTCTCTTCACTGATGGCTTCCACAATATGATTGACGGGATAATTATCGGAGCTAGTTTCTTGGTCAGCATTCCAGTGGGGATTGCTACAACTATTGCCGTTGTCCTCCATGAGATTCCACAAGAGATTGGAGATTTTGCTGTTTTAATACATGCCGGTTATTCAAAGGGACGGGCACTGCTATATAATTTTCTTTCCGCCTTGGCCTCGTTTATTGGTTTAATATTTGTCTTTGTTTTTGGAAATGTCATTCATAATTCGATAATTTGGTTTATCCCTATTGCTGCGGGTGGATTTATTTATATAGCTGTAGCTGATTTAATTCCAGAGCTTCATAAAACAAAAGAAATTAAACACTCCATTATTCAATTGATCATAATCATGATTGGAGTTCTTTCTATGGTTGCACTTACCTTGTTGGAATAGACACGCAATAATTTTACTAAAGGTGCACATCCTTACTTGATGTGACTCCTCGCTTGGCATAATAAAAAACCACTCATAGATAGAATAGAGTGGTTTTTTTTATATAAAAAATTGTGTAAACAATTTAAATATTTTTTCGACGTGTCGGGAGCGGATAAATGAGTATTCTCATTTATGACGTTCGAGCGATGTCGGAATAAAAGGTATTAACTTTTATTTAACTGCGTCCTTAAGAGCTTTTGCTGCTCTAAACTTTGGCACCTTGGTTGCAGCAACTTTAACTTGTTCACCAGTCTTTGGATTGCGAGCCATACGAGCTGCGCGAGCCTTAACTGAGAATATCCCAATACCTGCGATTGATACTTCTTCGCCTTTTTTCAAAGTAGCGACTATAGCATCAAACATTCCGCTCACTACTTCTTCAGCTTGTACTTTTGTACCGCCGATTTTTTCATGAACTAATTCTACCAATGCTTGTTTATTCATTGAATTTAGTTTCTTACAATTTTCTTTCAAAAAAAATAAGAATGCTATCTGAATAATATTCGACCGTTTGCAAACGATCCCTAATAAATAGGTGTAATGTTATTATATACCAAGCTAATTTTAACACAAGGGTTTGACACTATTGACAGTATTTGCAATATGTATTAATAAAAAAGCGACTCTACCAGATTCTTATAGAAATTGGCTCATTTTTAGATATATATTATAAATAACAATTTGCTATTATAGCCTTATTTATTAAGGGTTATTTCGATAAAAAAATATTTTACTTACTATTATCATTATGTTCTGAAAATATACTAATTAATTTTATCAAAATCTAGAACATTATCTTTTTAAATTAATGAAAAATATCAGCAAATATTTAAATTTAGCGATATAAGTATGATCTTTAATGAAAATCAAAAAACGCTCAGAATTTTGCTGAGGCAAAATTCTGAGCGTTTTTATTTTTTTATTTATTTATCTAGCGTATTCGATAATTCGGTTTTCTCGGATGACGGTTACCTTGATTTCTCCAGGGTAAGTCAACTCTTGTTCGATTTTTTTAGCAATATCGCGAGCCATATTTTTTGATTCAATATCACTTAGTTTCTCTGGGGTAACGAAGATTCTAATTTCGCGTCCAGCCGATAAGGCATAAGACTTTTCTACTCCTTCGAAACTAGTTGCTAGAGCTTCAAGCTCTTGCAATCGTTTAATATAATTCTCCACACTATCTCGTCTTGCCCCTGGGCGACCGCCTGAGATATGGTCAGCTGTTTGGACAATGACGGATTCAATTGATTCATGAGGCGTGTCGTCGTGATGACTTTTCATTGCCGTGATAATTCTTGGATCAGCTTTAAATTTCTGAAGTATGCGGATTCCTATATCTATATGAGTACCTTGAACTTCGTGGTCTAGGGCTTTACCGATATCGTGCACTAGCGCTCCAGCTTTAGCGACTTGCACATCGGCTCCTAATTCTTCTGCTAGCATCCCTGCAATGTGGGCCATCTCAATGGAGTGTTGTAAAACATTCTGTCCATATGATGTTCGGAAATATAAACGTCCGACGATAGCTGTAATGCGAGGGTCTAGATTAAATATTCCACATTCGTAAACGGCTTGGTCTCCTTTATCTTTAATTATTTTGTTGATATCTTCTTGAGCTTTTGCGACAACTTCTTCAATCTTGGCTGGTTGAATTCGGCCATCTAAGATTAAGTTCTCAAGTGCAAGTCGAGCTACTTGACGACGAACTGGATCAAATGATGAGATGACGATGGCTCCAGGAGTTTCATCAATAATTAGTTCAACGCCGGAAGCTCGTTCGAAGGCTCGAATATTTCGTCCCTCTTTACCAATAATCTTACCTTTAATTTCATCGTTTGGAATATTGACGGACGTCGTCATCATTTCACTAGCAGTCGATGAAGCAAGACGATTAATACTGGCCGATAGAATATCTTTTGCTCGGCGATCGAGTTTCTCAGTATTTGAAGTTTCCATCTTTTGCATTCGAATCAGTAAATCTTCTTCGTAATTGCTTTCAATATTTTTAAATAAGATTTCCTTAGCATCGTCAGTCGAAAGCTTGGCAACTTTTTCAAGTTCCTTCTCTTTCTCCGATTCCATATTATCGACTCTTTCTTTTATTTTTTTTACTTCTTCAATCTTGGTTTTAATCTTTTCAACCTCCTTATCTATCTCACCTTGACGGTTATCGAGTAATTCGTCCTTTTTAATTAGACGATTCTCAGTTTGTTTCCATTCTTCCTCTTTTTTCTTTTCCTCTTTTTTCCCTTCATTTACAAGATCTTCGGCTTTCTTTTTAGCTTCATCTATAACCTTCTGGGCATCTTCTTTGGCTCCTAGCATTATTTGCTTAATCTCAAGATCCATTGATCCTTTTTGACCAAGAGAAATAACCAGACGCAAATAATACCCAACGCCGACTCCTATTAAAAGAGCCGCAACGGATATGATTATTATTGTTAAACTCATAGCGACTTTTTGCCGCTTTTAAAACACAGGATTAGACCCAATAATTATAGGGTTTTTATCAAACAAGTGATATTGATTTAGAACAGAATTCGGATATAGCACATGGTTCATAAATAAAATAGATGTCGGGCTGTATTTAAAAAGCAAACATTCAATAAAATTTTTAAAATTCGATATTCTCATAATACTCTAAAACTGCCCTTTTGTCTAGATTCATGATTTTTGGTAGAATGGGGGTATGAAATTTAAAGTTGATTATCCACCATCGGATACTAATTCTCCAGAAAATGAGAATAATAATAATTCAAAGGAGATCTCAATCAATCAGACAGAAAAAGATTATCAACTTCTGGTTGAAAATGAAGTAAAGAGTATCACTAAGGTAAACCCATTTATTCTTGAACGAACTGGAGGAATCGAAAGATATGTAAATAGGTCTTTTGTTCCAACAATTTTTAATTCACCCAAAAATGCTTCTTTAGGAATAAAATACACATTAGACTATTTAGAAAAGAATAATATTTCTACACAAGAACAATTAACTTTACTAAATGCTATAAAATTATCATTGAGTGACATTCAATTATTAGAATCTGATGAAAATGCTAATTATGAATTTGTTCAATTTGCATATAATTGGGCTGGGCTTGCTCGTGATGAATGGAAATTGTCTCAAGATAAAATTAAATCGATTTTAGATACAACCAATGAAACTTTTAAAAATGAAAGTACCCGAGATGATTTACCATACCTAGTTTCTTTGTATATTAGTAATGATAATATGGCATCAAAACAATCAAAAATAGAAAGATTTATGCAAAACATAACTCCAAATCTTATTGATAAAAATAATCACATATATCATTTTGACTCTACAGATAGTAATTCTATTTTTTTGAAATTAGATACAGAAGAAAAAAAAAAATATGTAGATACTCAACTTTTAGATTATAAAAAAGGTTGGAGTAAAATGTTTGATGAAACCCCAACTGTAAAAATGTATACACATTATGATCTACCTGAAGAATTTAAAGAATTTGTTATTTCTAATAAAGAAATAGAAGGATATTTCCCCCATATTGCTTTTGATAAAAATAAAGAAGTTTTAAGAAATGAAATGAAAAACATGCTTAACCCAGCATTAAGAGAAGCCCTTTTTCTTGATACTGGTATTAATCTAAATGAATTAGGTCCAGAACAGGCATATTTTATTGAATACATTTCATCTAAAAAACGTGGACAGATAGAACCTTTGAAAAAATTTGTTAATACATTCGCTGAAAATGGGATCAAAACATTTTTATCATGTGCTAATGAAATAGGAATGGGTGATAAAATATTAACTCTTGGAGAAAAATTACCAGAAGCATCTGCTAGAATTTTGTTTAAAACTTACGGAGATATAATTGATGCATCAGAAGAAGTTGGAAATATTCTGACAAACAATCTAAAAGGAAAAGTAACTACGGAAATGATTGAGAAAGCCAAAGAATCTTTACTCTTAAATGGTAAAAATCTTCTTGATAAATATGCAGAAAAATCAAAAACATGTGAAGGTTCGATTTGTGAAGATATTGGACGTGAATTAGAGGAAAGACTTTCTTTAGCAAAAAAATCAATCTTTGCTTTTTCTGCAACATGTAAAGTTCTCGTTGAAAATGGAGAATTTTCTTTTGAAGATTTTGGAAAAGCGAAACTCTCTTATGATCAAAGTCCTATTCCTGAAGAAATGGCAGACATGATAATTAAAATGCATTATGAGAATACAAAACAGTATCCTGATAAATTAAAAAACGAATGGAGGGGTACACTTAAGGATGGATTGGAAAACCCTGACCCAAATCAATTGATTGTTTCAGCCTCATATGAAGATGAAATAGTTTCAGCGATGAGAGTTATTAAAAGAGAAGACGGTTCCTGGTATGGAGCATCATTTAATGTAAATCCAACGATTCAAGGAGGAAGAATAGGATCAGAATTATTAAAAGAAGTATTGAAGGACTTATCAAAAGATAAACCTTTTGTGGCAGATTGTTATTCAAAAAATCCAATGCTTAAAACTTATCTCGATAAATTTGGCTTTAAAATTACGAAAGAAATTGAAGATTATCAAAGCACAGGAGAACTTGTCTATGAAATAACTCTTTTTCCTGAAGACAAAAAGAACTTCTAATTTATTTCATCAGATTTTTTCCAACAATCATCAAAAATATTCTTTAATGTCAAAGAGATGTCTTTGTCTTCTATTATCAGGCCTATATTTTTCTCTTTCGATAATGTTAGCATAGCCACAGTATCGTCGTAGACTTGTATTGCAGTTGGGAGATTTTTATTTATTCCCTTAAAAGAGGTTAATTCTGATCCATTTTTTACATAATTTTTATTTTCTTCAGTTAATGATATTATCATTCTCTTGGATATACCTTTTTTAATTCTTTCTTTTAGATAAGAAACAGTGCTATCTCCCATAATTTTCATTGCTTCGCTGATATCTATCCATTGTCTTATTTCAGTATCTTTTTTGGGATAATCGCTAGTTATTTTATCTATCGCATCTTTCCCTTCATAGAATTGCACATTTGGTTTTCCTGACAAAAGATTAAACTTTGAAGAAAGGTTTCCGAGTGAAAACATAATCGTTTCCTTTGCGAGTGCAAAGGATTTTTCTTTTTGCTCCATAATTTCTGCTAGACGACTTGGATGAGAAGGGGAGAAAACTGCAACAGTACCTTCGCCTCCTTTTTTTGATACAAGCCCCATATTTTCTAGCTGATCGAGGACTTTATAGACAAGTCCTCTTTTTAAACCTGTCCAAGAGGATATTGGGCCAGCTTTCATGGGTCCTTTATCCAATAGGGCACTATATATAGCTGATTGTTCTTCTGATAGTCCTGCTTCTATTAATATTTTTTCATCAGTATTTTGCATAAAATTATACGTCTTAAAATTAATATTTTTATGTGTTAAGTATAACATATTCATTATTTTCACACAAATATGACAAAACAGATATTAAAAATATCGTTATTTATCAATGAATTCCTTAATTACTATTTATCATTATCACATGTCATTGACAATATGTAAATAAAGTGCTATACTATCCACAAGAGTTAAGGAGGACAGATCGAAAGAGAAGTCATCCAAAACGAGGAGAGAGTACCTTAAAGGAGATATAGAAGATTGATGTTCACCTCTGAACCCCGCAAGGGGGATGGCACCTAGGCCTGTAAGTTAGGAAAAAAGAGAGAGTGTTCTAGAACAATCTTCATTACATATCTGTTTGCACCGTGAATAGTCTAATAGTTTCAGCCGCAAACCGAAACTACCAAGACAATACATTCACAACCGAGTTATCTCAAGCGAAAGTTTGAGGAGACATCGACAGACCATAAGGGCCTAACCCTCCTTTGTGATCTGAAATGTCTTTACGAAGGAGCTTGTTAATTAAAAGGAGAGAGTTAATAACAAGAGCACAAAGAGGAGAGAGACCAGATTTGTGGTAGAGATTATTCTTTGACAATAATATATTGTGCGATTAAGAGCTTTAATTTTTTTAAGAGTTGAGTGTCTTTTGAGCGTACAACAAGCCTCATGATCAATTCATGAGGAAAATATTTATTTTTGGTTACTCAGGTTGTAAAAAATTACAACTTGGAATAACCAAAAATACAAAAAATGAAATTTTTTCATGGTAGTCAACTTCAACTGGCTACTTTAAAAACTTCGAATCAGACCGGAAACATCCGAAAGGGTGAAGAAGACCGGAAAGATTTGAGAGATGTCATATTTATGACAACCTCTCAGCACGAAGCCCGCAATTATGCGGGCAATCAAGGATATGTATATGTCCTTGATGCCAAAAATTCTATCCAACTTTCCTCTATTCCTGCGCAAGGAAAAGAGGGAAAAAAACGGAGCGTTAGCATATGGATAGCGCATCCGGAAGATATAAAAATCATCATGGTTATTTGCCATGATGGTAAAATAAAAAAGCCATTTAAGGACAGAATCCTTATTGGCTAAAGGGTCAAGGGTTAAATAATATTAAGGAAACTGATTTTTGCTGGTTTCCTTTCTTATTCAGTTCATAAAACCCTGCACTAAATTTTGTAAACAAAAATTAGTGCAGGATTAATTTGTGGATTGATAGGAAGATTATTATTGAATTTTTTCTCTAAAAAATGTTGCCATCTATAAATTTATAAACATTTGTAAATTTATAGATGGCAACACAAAATAGAAATATTCTGGGTTGGGCTATCCTGATCATCTTTGTTGTAGCCAGTATTGGCTACTCTTGGGTGATTCTGGTGGAGCCTGACCCAGAACAGATTGCCCAACTGCACCATGGCATGTCCCATGAAGCAGTTGGGTCGTTGGCATTCCTACTTTCCGTAGGATTGTCGATGATTCTATTTAATGGGATTCAAGCCGAATCCCATTAATAAATAGACAGTCTGTCCGGTCGCGTTAACCGGATGCCGAAAGGTAAAGAAAGTTGGGTTTGAAGATAACCCATAAAGAAACGCAAAAACTTCAGCTCTTTCCTAGAGTTTAAACTGGACGCACGAATGAGTTATGCGAGAGTTAATACATAGGTAGTATGCCACCTGAAAGCATGATGCGACTGGGACAATTCCCATAACTAAAAATTTTTCATTATTATGATGAAAAAAACAATACAATCGTCAGATGGTGCAATCACTCTGACGATTGTAGGTAAGATAAACTTACCTTCTGTGAAAAAACAGAAGCGTGAGTTTGTGCCTTATTCAGGCGGGTTCCGCTTGAAAGAGGTTTGGCCTAAGTAGGCTGACTTACTTTAGCTCACATATCGTTTTGTGAGAATAATAGATGAAACAGAGTGAAGAACAGTAACTCTTAGTCGTCAAAACGAAAGTGGGATTTCGCTATATTCCCAATTACAAAAAATAGCCAAAGGCTTCGGGGTTAATCGGGTTAACTTGGAAGTGGCAAGCAATTTTGTTTGCCATCCTTATTCAGTTCATAAATTAATTTGTGGATTGATAGGGATGTTTTCATTTTTTCTTTAGTTAAACATTTCAATTCTCATCTTTGATATTTTAAAAAAGATATTGAGGATGAGAATTGAAATGTTTAACTAAAGTCGAACCCGTCACGACATTAAAGAAGCGGGAAAAATGGTAAAAGAGTTAATAAAAAAGTGTCTTCTTAAAACCTTTGGAGGAAAAACTCCAGAAGTTAAAAAATTAGGCACCATGACTTCAATAGAGGTTATGGCACTGGCTCACTGCGAGCCAGGACTAGAATTATTTCCATTCCACCTCTACAATGGGGTGGTAGAAGGAACTGTAGAATTCAAGGGAGAAATTCCCTTGATGAAAAAGGTGATCCTTATTGGTCACCTGTACCCGTCAGGGGTCCGTGAGCAAATCACGGAAGTAAAAAATCATTTTTCAAAAAAAGGATGGATCTCCGATGAGGAGATTTCCTTTTTCGAAAAAAATAATTATATTTTGGGGACAGAAGATGTCCCCGCTATTTTTATAATCGCTCCTACTCTTAGTAAGAGCGAGGCTAAAATAGTTCAAATTAATAAGAAGGACCCAATCCTTTTTATTAAAAAGAATGAAAACGAGTGGATTCCGGTCCACTCGTGGAACCATTCAAAAACATTAAACCAAAAATTAGTTTCACTAAACTAATTTTTGGTTTCCCCTGAGCTACAAGGGGTATGTCGAGACAGAAACAGGAGCTTATTGAAAAGCTGTCTCAAAAAGGGTTGCTGAAATGAAGATGGTTACTTCAAAGTAGGCAAAAAATAAAAAGCAAAGTGAAAGGGGCGATAACTTCAAACCTTTCCTTTCTTATTCAGTTCATAAAGAAATTTGTGGATTGATAGGGAAGTTTTCATTTTATTTTAATTAAGTAAATTTTGAACTCTCATCTTTAGTATTTTAGAAAAGATATTGAAGATGAGAGTTGAAATTATTTTTTTAACTAAAGTCGAACCCGTCACGACATTAAAGAAGCGGGAAAAATGAAAAAAAATTATAATTATTACTTCCATCAGGCTCAGCCTGATGGAGGTTATCCCAAGCCCTTGAATAGGGCTTGGGCAGCGAACCAAGTTTCAAAAGACCGTGCCAAGAGGGAAACCTCTTGGCAAATTGCTGCCATTGTGGTGACAGCGATTATTTTGGTTGCCATCATCATGATGGCAATTTTTATTTAAAAATTTCCCCTGAGCTACAAGGGGTATGTCGAGACAGAAACAGGAGCTTATTGAAAAGCTGTCTCAAACAGGGTTGGGTTAATTAAATTATTTGCCGATGAATTGCTTCGCAATTCATCGGCATCCTTATTGAGTTCATAAAACATTTTTATCCATTTGGTTTGTGAATTCATTGGGATTTTGGTTTTGGTTTATAAATGTTCCAAAACAGAGAGAGATTTTGGATTTTGATAATTAATATTACCACCATAATTTTGTCGGTTAGTCGCAGCAATATATTTATATATTGCTGGATAAATATTTGAGGACATCGTATTAACTTAATTGCTCAACAATTTAGTTAAAGAATCTCTCTCCTCGCCCCAACATTTAGTTAATAAATGAAGGGGATGCGATCAATTAATAATTTATCGAAGACTAAACTTTTTTAAAGATTAGTCTTTGTATAACCGGCAGAATTATGGTGGTAAAACAAAAAAACTACTAGGCAAGGCCTAGTAGTTTTTTGTTGCATCCACTTGGGCTTTATGCAACAAATCATGGAACAAATGAATAGGAAAGGAGTAACTTGCAGAAATATTAGAGTTATGTTATTCTGTACATATGAGTACAGAAAAAGTAAACTTAATAAAGCAGGCAATTGGAAGTAGGCGTTTTGCCGATATTGCCCTGTTAAATGAGACTATTTTCCATGCGAAAGACTTGGCTAATCTTTGGGGTATTAGAAATAAGAATACTTTATATAAAACATTGTCTAGATATGAGTCCTCTGGGCTTATTCATCGCATTTATAATGGTTTGTATTCAATAGGTCAAATCAAAGATATAAATCCATATCTAGTAGGTTCAAAAGTTCTTCATGGTAATGCTTATGTTTCTTGTGAGTCTATACTTTATGATAAAGGTATTATAAATCAGAAACCGCGAGATATCACACTGATCAGTTCTATTTCTAAAAGATTTAAAATAAGGGAGAATAAATTCAGATCAAGAAGATTGCAAGATAAATTTCTTTTTAACAATATTGGTATTGAAATAATAAATGGAATAATGATTGCTGGAACAGAAAGGGCGGTCGCGGATATGTTTTATTTTAGTCCTAAAAAATATTTAGACGCAGAGAATTCAAAACTAATTAATTGGAATAGAGTAAAGGAAATTGTAGATGAAATAGGTTATAATATTAAAGTGCCAACCCCAGAAGTAGGTTTTAATAAAATCACTACGGGGCAAGAATTTTATGATGATATTACCAAATAAAAATGATGCTATACACAAAGCCTGGCTATATAGAGTACTAGAAGAAATTGCAGATGATGATTATCTTCCTGATTTTTTATATTTCAAAGGGGGGACTTGTGCCTCGATGCTCGGGTGGCTCGATAGATTTTCTATTGATTTAGATTTTGATTATGTAGGTGGTGAAAAAGAGATTGAGCATACTCGAGAATTTTTAAGAAGAATTTTTAAAAAATTGGGGCTAGAAATAAAAGATGAAAGTAAAAATGGAATTCAATTCTTTTTAAAATATAAAAATTTAGAAGGGAATAGGAATACTCTCAAAATAGAAGTTTCTTTTCCTGTTTATAAATCGAGTAAATATTCTCCACAAAGATTAAGTGAAATAGATAGGATTTTTACTTGTCAGACCAAGGAAACAATGTTTGCTCATAAACTCGTAGCTTTACAAGATCGTTATAAAAAAACTGGGCATATAGCAGGGCGAGATATTTATGATATTCATTATTTTTTTATGAATGGGTATGATTTTGATAAAAAGGTGATAAAAGAAAGAACAAGGCTTGAAATAAAACAATTTTTTCAGAACTTAACAGTATTTATAGAAAAGAAAGTGACCGATAAAATTATCACTGAAGATTTAGGCTCTCTTCTCTCTCCTGATAACTTTAAAATGATAAGAAAAGTTTTAAAAAGAGAGACAATAAATTTTTTGAAAGACATAAAATAAAAATTCCCATAGATATCTATGGGAATTTTTATTTTATTGGGTTATTTTACAATTTTTTGTTTCACAATGATGTCATCGACGATGCCGTATTTCTTGGCTTCGTCGGAGGTCATCCAGTAATCTCGATCAGAATCTTTTTCTACTTGTTCCATTTTCTTATTTGTATTATTTGCCAAAATTTTATTGAGCGTATCTTTAGTGCGAAGGATGTGTTTGGCATTAATGGCAATATCACTTGCTTGGCCTTCTGTGCCACCCATGACTTGGTGAATCATAACTTCAGAGTTGGGGAGGGAGAATCTTTTACCTTTTTTGCCGGAGGAGAGAATGAGCGCTCCCATCGATGCGGCGATACCGACGCAGATAGTTGAGACATCACTTTTAATAAAATTCATCGTGTCGATAATTGCAAGTCCCGCTGTCACCGAACCTCCGGGGGAATTGATATAGAGGTAAACATCTTTCTTTGAATCGGTGTGATCCAGGTATAACAATTGCGCGATGATAAGGTTGGCTGTGTAGTCGTCGATGGGACCACCAAGGAAAATGATGCGTTCGTTTAATAGACGTGAGTAAATGTCGTAAACTCTTTCTCCAAATTGTGATTTTTCAATAACGGTTGGGATTAACATAAATTTATATATAGATTAATTATTACTCTTTTTATTATAACATAATTGCTATATAATTTAAATATGGAAAAAATTCGTGAAAATAAGGCATACTTGACCTCTCCAGAGCTTATTAATAGCCCTGAGCAAAATAATATTAAAGAAAATCTGGCTGAAACTCCTGTTTTAAATAGAAAGTTAGAAGACAAGGATATTAAGAAAGAAATGATGGAAAATTTGCAGAATGAAATTAACTCTCATTTTAAAGATGAAGAAAAACCAGAAGACGAAGAAATAATTGAGATAAAAAAAGAATTTTTTGATGAAATTATTTCAAAAGAGAACCGAAGATATAAAAGTAATGAAGCACTGCTTCGAGCCCAAAAAATAGATAAAGATTTTCCATCAACAAAAATAGGGAAGATATTTAATAAATATAAATCACAAGAAAAAAATCTTGATTATGTTAATCCAAATCCTAAAATAACTATTGCAGATTGGCTGGAGGAAGGCGAGGGTGGTCACTATATACAGCAACCACAATTAGTTAGTCGAAAAAAAGATTTTATAAATATAACAAACAAAACTAACCCAACCCAAGCAGGACAAATTTTAGAGCATGAATATAATCATATGTTGACTCAAGGTGAAAGTAATTTTTCCGAGAAGTATAAAACTTATATAAGAAATATATTTTTAAGTGACAAGGAAATAAAGTCTTTAAAAGGGCAAAGCGAGTATGAAATGTTATTTAGAGAGCCATATAAAGGGGCTCCACTTATTTACAAATATTTAACTTCTCCGGCTGAGGTTAATGCGTATCTTGGAACAAATTTTAGAAATGATCTAGTGAACAATGGTGTAATTGAAAATTTTTATGACAAAATAGACGAACAAATGATAGAGTTGTCTCCCCAATTAAAGAATAGTAATTGTAATAAAGAAAATACTCCAATTTATAAAATTTACTTATCAATCATTAAAGATAAAAAAAAATTATTAAATTGGCTCAATAATTATGCAATTTAATTTATTAAAAGGAGATTTTCCACTCAATAATATTTGTTTTTTTATTAAAAAGGATTATTATGAAAGAGATAAAATTGATCATTAATAATTAATTGAAAGGGGGGGGGATTATGGAAAGAAAGACTAAGGTAAGTTATTACGGCGAAATCTGGACACTAGAAGAACAGATCAATGAAAGTATTTTTGAAGAATTTAAAAAATACTATCCACGTAATAAAATGTTAATATCTCACGATAGAGTGACAAAAAATGTCGAAATCGACAAAATCACTCTCATTTATAATGTAAAACAAAAAACACCTGAGCAATTTTAATTGTCCAGGTGTCTTTTTTTATTTTGGTTATTTTTGATTTTCTAAAAATGCAAAAACTTTTTCGTTTGTTAACATTTGTTCGACGTAAGCTTTTGCGCGAGCTGGATCGGCATCTTTATACATTTCTGTAATTTTAACAACATCTTTTTCAATTTCTTCTTCGGTCGCTTTAAGATTTTCTTTTTCTGAAATTGTATGGATAATCATTTGTAGTTTTGCTCTCTTCTTTGCATCATCCTTCCACTCCATTCGTAGATCACTTTCTGATTTGTTAATTTGTTTTAAATAATCTTCCATTTTTAGTCCAGCTGAAGTTATGTCGGCTTCGAGACGGTAGAGCATTTTATCTGTTTCACTGTCGATCAAGATGTTTGGGATGTCGCCTTCTGTTTGTTTCACAAGATCTTCGACGATGGCTAAGCGAACTTTATCTTTGAGTTCTGTTTGCTTTTCAATCTTAAGATTGGCTGTAATTTTTTCCTTGAACGCCTCGGGACTTGCAAATTCGCCAAAACTTTTAACAAACTCATCGTCAAATGCTGGATACTCACTCTCGGGAATTTCAGCATGAGCAGCTTTATGCTCTTCTTCATTTTCTCCATCAACATGTTCATGAGGAGCTCTCTTTTGTTCAGCCCGCATTTTGCGAAGATCATTGATAACTTTCTCAACATCTTTTTCGTCAACAACAATTTCTTTTTTAAATTCTTCAAGAGAATTCTTTTCTTTAGCAATTTTTTTATAATCACCTAATTGCATTATAGGTAAAATAGCTGTGACAATTTTAAATTCTAAATCTGATCCTTTAGCAATTTTAGTAATAGCAATTTGCGGTTGACCAATGGCATCAATTTTATTTTCTTCTAAAATTTGGGAGTAATTAGCCTGGAGAGCGACTTCGGCCATTTCTTCGAGTAACTCCATTTCACTAACATTTCCTTTAACAATTTCACCCGGTGCTTTACCTTTTCGAAAACCAGGCAGTTCCATTCTTTCCCCAATTCTCTCGAGAGCTTTCTTTTCATATGTTTCAAAAATCGCGACTTCTAAAACACCTATTATTTCCACTTCACTCTTTTCTAATTTTTTTATTGTTGTTTTCATCCCGTTATAAGCAGGTCGTGGTCTCTTTTAAAAGAGATTAATCCCTGCTAAATTAAATTTAAATAATTAACATTCCTTTGTTTTCCCATTATAAACTGCGACCGCGGCTTCTAACGGGACTTATTCCAATCCATCTAGTTTATATTGCAAAGCAGTTTTTGTCAAAAGA
>JBBRJM010000014.1:0-13778 GCA_038219305.1 Minisyncoccia bacterium
CTTTGGAAGGTTTATAAAATCTAAAACTCCATCAAAGCCAACCGGTTCTGACGTCATCCAGTCCGTTTTAGCATTACCATTACCTTTTCTAATGATTTCCTTGTCAGCATCTAGAATATTTAATAAAATATTTCCTTCAAAAAAATATCCGCCCTTTACAGAACCAGCAACAGAGAGAATGCCAGAAACTTTCTCTCCAGGATCAACAGAGAAAGAAATTAGATCAGACTGATTACCCAATATTTGGATACTAGGTGTATCAATATTTTCACCTTTAGGTTGTTTCTCTTTATTATTATATAAATACCAACTAACAAAGATTATCACAATAATTACAAGGTAAAAAAGTATTATTTTAACTAATTTTTTATTTTTCATACATTTTAAACAAAGAATGACTAAATTCTCTATTTAGTCATTCTACTACATTTTAGGGTTTATATAAACAACCGAATTTACCAGCTGCCTCCCCCCCCACCTCCTCCACCACCACCGGAAGAACCCCCTCCGCTAGACCCACCACCACCAGATCCACCAAAACCGCTTGATGGTGTTTGGCTCATATTTTTAAAACCATCTGATAAATCTGAAGCAAAATTATTTAATGTTATTGAGTTCGATGCAGAAGAATACCAGTCGGGCTTCTCCAGATGAATTCCTTCAAATTGTTCAGCCCATTTTTTCTCAATACCGAGAGCTATCGCATAAGGTAGAAATTCCATAAATTTCTGTGGATTTTTTTTAGGTGCATTATGAAAATCTAATCTATCTTTTTCGGTGACAGATAAGAATAGTTTAAAGCCTAAAATATGATCTTTCTTTTTACTCCCTGTAGTGGTCTTTTTGTCCATTAAAAAACCAAAATATAAATAAATAAACAAGGAGATTACAATAGAAACTTTACCAATCGCACTAAAGAATGACGAGATAATCACAAAAACAAATAATAATATCATAAAAGTTTGTGTAAACTTCGATTTTATTTTCTGTGGATCTTTTTCATAAAATCCCCTTAAGGTCAATTCTTTAAAAATATCGCTTATCAAAAAAGTACTTCCTATTAATTTATATAGCTTAAATTCTGAAATTTTTATTCTTTTATTTGGAGTTAATACTTTAAATAATAAAATCAAAAGATCTTTATCTATTTTATCTAAAATAGAAGTATCTTTATCCGTCAACTCTAATTCATAATCGGCAGGTTTAGATTTTGAATCTTCATTTATTCTTTTAATCTTTATAAAACCTTGTTGGGCTAAATAAATTATTTCAGCTGTTATGTCCTTATAGTCTACATTGTTATCAATTAATGTTCCCATAAATATAGGCTTCATATCTTTGGGTGGTTCATACTCGGCTATAATAGTAGGGTGGGATACAGGATCCTTCCCATTTTTTCTCCATTTAAGGTACATCCATAAAAAAATTATTATAGGTAAAAATATAATTTTATGACCCATAATGAATGCCGTAAATTTTTCAAGATTTTTTACTTCGTAAACTGTACCCTTAGGAAAACTGACGGCCACAGTCAGTCCTTCTTGAAAACCAAGATTCTCCACTGAAAAAATATTCGAATCTAATATATCACAGGTTTTTTTAGCTCCCTCTCGTCCTGTGTAACAAGCTTTATTTACTGCAGTTGTTCCAATCGGAAGTATAACTTTAGCTTGGGATTTTTTTATGATGACTATCCAATCGTTCCCCGTAGTATTCCAATAAATTTCGTCAAATTGATCAAAATATCCAATCGCATTAAATACCCGATAGTTTATTGTGTAGACCTTAATTCCATTTACAAATAAGTCTGCATCCCCTATTTTAATAGTCAGCTCATTATCAGAAATTGATGTTGTAAAATTATAAGGATTATTACTTTCATCTACCACAGAATCAACATTAATTTTGATAGATTTATTTTTATAATTTTTTAATGGAATTGTTCTAAATATTCCATGCTTTTCTACTCCTTCAAAATCATAAGTAATATTTTCACTAACCAAAATAGATGAATCTTGATTAACGGTAATAGTTGTATCAAAATTATTAATTACTTCGGCATTCACTTCCGAAGAAAACAAAAAAGCCACAGCAAAAACAATAAAAAATATTGTCTTGGCTATGACTTTCCTCTGGTAAAAATTTACCATATAATTTTGATTTTAGAATTTAACAGCGACGGGTTCTTTTTGTTCACTACCCTCTTCTAACTCGAAGAATTCCATTTTGGTAAAACTAAACATCGAGGCTATGATATTTCCAGGGAATGATTGAATGGCGACATTCAAATCGCGGACATTTCCATTGTAGAACCTACGAGCGGCTTGAATTTTATTCTCGGTATCAGAAAGCTCAGCTTGAAGTTGCAAAAAATTAGTATTAGCTTTCAAATCTGGATATGCCTCTGAAATAGCAAAAAGCGATTTCAGAGTTCCTGTTAGCATATTCTCAGCTTCACCTTTCTCAGCTGGAGTGGTAGCTTGCATGGCTTTTGAGCGAGCTTCAGTAATTTTCTCAAATGTTCCCGCTTCGTGAGTAGCATAACCCTTAACGGTATTCACCAAGTTTGGAATAAGATCATAACGACGCTTAAGCTGAACATCAATGTCAGCCCAAGCCTCCTGTGTACGAGTTCTTAAACTAACAAAACCGTTATATTTAGCAATTAAATACAAAACCAATGCTAGAACGATTGCAATTATTATATATAAGATTGACATATGATTGAATTGAATGACGTTCGGTAATTCCTAATCACCCAACGTTATATTAATGTTAATAAAATGACTTTTAAAAATAAACTAAACTCTATTATAACAAAAAATCTCCTGACAAGCTAGAAGATTTTTTGTTATAATCATTTAATTTTTTGCATTTTATTGAAAACTGTCAAAAGTGGACTAGCAAGGAAGATTGACGAATACGTTCCAAAGAACATTCCGGCCGTCAACATGATAGCAAAAGTTTTTGTACTGGTTGGTCCAAAGAAGACCAGAGCAAGTAGCACAATAATTACAGTTGAAGAAGTAGCAATTGATCTTGTATAAACTTGATTAATACTTGTTCCGACAGTTTCATCGAATCCTTTTATGTGATTCAAGCGAAGGTTTTCTCTAATTCTATCAAAGACAACAATCGTATCTGAAACCGAAAGGCCGAGAACAGTTAAAATCGCTACCACAAAGAGAGTATCAACTTCAGCTCCAGTGAAGTGACTTAAGAGAGCAAAAACTCCAGACGAAATTATGATATCGTGAACCAAGGCGATAATGGCAATGTAACCAAACTTCCAAGAAGAAACAGGCTTTGAAACTTTACGGAGTGAAAAGGCAATCCAAAATATAATCCCAAGTGATACTAAAATAAGTGAAATAAGGGACTTACGAAATAATTCAACTCCAACGGATGGACCAATCGACGTAAAGCTAACTTCTTCAGCAGAAGTGCCCAGTGAGGTCATTATCAATTCTCTTTCTTTTTCTGTGACATCACGAGTTTTAATACTGAAACCATCTTCCCCCATCGGTTGAACGAGGACTTCACCGATTCCGAGAGGTTTAATGGACTCTTCAATTGATTTCTGATCGGGACGAATATCAGCATATCTAACTTCAAGAAGCGATCCCCCTTTGAAATCAATACCCAACTTCAAACCGAAAAATAAAATGGAAAAAATTGCTAAGCTAACCAGTACGGCGGAGATACCTATAAATATTTTTTTGTATTTGATGATAAACATAAAATTATGTTAAAAGTTTTTCAAGTTATAAAGTAAATGCATTTTGTATTTACTCTTTTCTTTATAACTTTCTACTTTATTACTTGATAACTTGCTTTGCTGAACTACTTAATCCCGACCCGAACAAGAAACTAGTTAACGAATTAGTTTTTGAAATATTTAAGGTATAGAGAAACAGTCGAGTCACAGAGATAGCAGAGATCATTGAAACGATCACTCCAAGTAAAAAAACTAAAGCAAATCCTTTGATCAGCGGTGTCCCAAACCAAAATAGTATCACAGCCGTAATCATACTTGAAATATTTGAGTCGCGAACTGATAACCATGCGCGTTTGAAACCATGATGAATCGAATCCGCCACATTCTCGCCCAAGCGTAATTCTTCTTTTATTCTTTCAAAGATTAAAACATTGGCATCAACAGCAATTCCAATCGAGATAATGAAACCGGCAATTCCCGCGGCTGTCAAAGTAACGGGGAGTAATTTAAAGATAGCAAGCATAATGACGACATACATAGAAAGAGCAACGACTGCAATTAATCCTGGCAAGCGATACCAAATAATTAAAAATAATGCTATAGCCATAAATCCAATCAAAGCAGCTTTAACACCAGCGGCAGTTGCAGCCGTACCAAGAGATGGACCTATAGTTTGAGTTGAAATAAGTTCAATCGGCACAGGTAGGGCTCCAGAGTTTAATCGGCCAACTAATAATTTAGCTTCAGATGGACTAAAGTTGCCAGAAATTTGTGCTTTGCCGCCCTTAATTGCTTCATTGACGGTCGGCATGGAGAGAGGTTGACCATCTAAAAAAATAGCAACACTTTTCCCAACATTTTCACTGGTAATTTTTTCAAATAAAATCGCTCCTTCTTCGTCAAATTGAAGTGAGACAATTGCCTCCCCAGTTGTTTGGTCAAATTCAAGTGTTGCTTTATCGAGGAATCGTCCAGTTAAATCAGTCTTAACATATTTAGAAGAGTAAGGATCAAGAGTCACATTACCATCTTTATCAACTGAGGCTGTTTGAGGAGCATCAGTTATAGGATTCTCCGTTCGAAAATCAAGCATTGGAGTCTGACCAATCATTTCGACTGCCTTGGAAACATCAGTCACCCCTGGCAAATCGACAATTAATCGCTCTTCCCCAGCATTAGAAAAACCACTATTTTGAACAGCTATGATTGGCTCAGAAACACCAAAAATATTAACCCGTCTTTCGATCACATCACGAAGTGAGTTCATTGATTCAGTAACTTGTGCGCTCTGAACTTTCGATACATCAGCTCGGTAAACTAAATGTGTTCCACCAGAGAGATCAAGACCTAGCTTGAATGGGAATTTTGAAAAACCAGACGGTGCTGTCTCAGGAGTCAAAGCTCTATGAGCCATTTCTGATTTATAAACAAAAAAACCAATACCCACGCCTAATAATAAAATAAGTAATGCTGTAATTCTTGTTTTTGCCATCCCGTTAGAAGCAGGTTGCGGTCATTATTTAAAATAACAGAAGTCTGCTTGGTTAAAATGATTAATAATTAATGCAATCCCTGTTTATCAAGCTACGTGACCGTGGCTTTTAACGGGACAAGTCATAATAGGCCTATTTTATAGCCTTTTACCTTAAATAGCAAGCTAAATTGGTTTCTTGACTACCTTAAATATGCTATTTATTATGAGTGGTATCCAAATACCAATTATATACCCAGCTAAAATATCAATTGGCCAATGAACACCAGCGGCAATTCGAGATAAGCCAATTAGGAGTGCTCCAAATATGAAGTAGCGTCCAATTTTTTTATTAATTAAATAGACGGAAACAGCTAGTGCCCCAAAGAAAGTAGCATGCCCTGACGGGAAAGCATCGAGTCCGCCATGTAAAATTAGGGGCACTAAATCCTCAAAGACAATAAAAGGTCTAGGCGAGCCGATAATTGATTTTAATATAGTCGTTAATCCCCAAGCAATAGTTGCGGAAGAAAAAACAAACATAATTTTTTGAAAACGTTCATGGAAATTATATTTATATGAAAAATTTCTTCTATCAAACGTTCCATCTAAGTAGAAAATTAAATACAAGAATGCCAAAAGTATCAATAAATAACCAAAAGTATTGGTTAAGAAAATAATAAACCAATCAACAATTACATAATGATTACTTAAATTATTAAAAAGAAAAAAAATATTTTGATTAAGCATTTATTTCGCCAGTCTTACTTACTTGTAATAAATTGTTTGCCACACGTCTTTTAGCCACCCGAAGGACATTCTCTAAAAGTAGGGCGACTGTTACAGGCCCTACTCCACCGGGCGATGATGTAACAAATGAGGCCTTCTCTTCTACGCTTTCAATATCAAGATCTCCGACAATCGCTCCATCTTCCTCCGATGTTCCTGCATCTATTATCACCACGCCTTCCTTAATCATATCTTTGCTGATAAATTTTGCTCGGCCGATGCCGGAGATTATTACATCAGCCGACTGAAGAATCTCTGTAATGTTTTCTGTGTTCTTATCAACTCGAATAACAGTGTATCCGCGAACTTCAAGTAGATGTGAGACCGGGCGACCAACCAAAGTCCCCTGCCCTAAGACAACAATATTTTTATTTGTTAAATCTAACTGGAGTGAATCAAGAATTCGAACACAAGCCAGGGCTGTCGGGTAACCTAAAAAATTTTCCGAGTGTGAGCTCTGGTAGAAAATTTCATTAGAAGCCTTCCCTAAACAATCAACATCAAGCGCAGGTGAAATTGCGTCTAGGACTGTTTGTCGGTCGATATGACTAGGTAGTGGTAGCTGAACGATAATGCCACACATATAAGGCACCTTGTTTAAGCGCTCAATTTCATCAATAATTTCTTCCGTTGTGATGCTCTCTCTGAATTCGACGGCTTTAAATTTGATGCCAACTGACTCGGCCGTCTTTGCTTTAATGTCGACATACTTTCTCGAAACGCTGTCACTGCCGACTAATATATCACAAAAAACTGGATCGAAAGGCAAGCTTAAAACTTCCTGTTTAATGGATTCTAAAATTTCAGTTTTGATTTGTCGGCAATTAATTATTTCCATAAGATTAGGTACAAGTTGCTAGGTTCTAGTCGAGAATGCGTCGGCTTCGCCGACGCATTCTTTTTCTGACCAATTGCTTCTTGCTCCATATACTTTTAAAATAAGCAAAATGATTCGAGATGCGAGGCACTGATTGTGTTTGTGGCTAAAATGTATAAACATACATTGCAGGAGCAAACACAATCAGTAACGAAGCAGATTGGATTATTTTAATTATATACCAAGAAACTCATTTCTCATATCATCTCGGTGAGCCACTCGACGATAGCGACTCATACCCATCAAAATCCCGAGACCGATAAATTCCGTGATTAGATGAGAACCCCCATAACTCATGAATGGTAATGTGATCCCAGTCACTGGCATAATCCCCAAGTTCATTCCTATGTTAATAATGAAGTGACTCATCAAATAAATAGAAAATCCAAGTCCATACAGAATTTCAAAATTAGTAGATCCTAGAAGAGAAATTTTCAAAATTCGCCAGATGATTAATCCAAGTAAAATAAATAAAATTATGACACCGACAAAACCCCACTCTTCTGCATAGGCGGCAAAGATAAAGTCAGTTTGATATTCTGGCAAGAACTTGAGTCGCGATTGAGTCCCAAAACCAACACCCTTCCCCAAGAATTGACCGCTTCCAACCGCAATCGTTGATTGATAAACATTGTAGCCTGACCCCCTGATATCAGAGAGTGGTTGGACAAAGTTAATAATTCTATCCTTTTGATAGGGAACAAAAATAAATGACCACAAAATTATAAAGGACATTAAACCGAGACCAAGAACAATCAACAAATGTTTCTTTGATATTCCCGAAACAAGTGTCATACCAAACCAAATACAAAAAATAATAATCGATCCACCAAAATCTGGTTGAAAGAAAACTAATAAAAACGGAATTAGAGCATAGAGTCCGGAGATTAAAATGTGTTTGATATTACCAATTTCAATATGCCGGCGCGAGAAATATTTAGAGAGCATCAAAATAACAACCAATTTCATCAAGTCGGATGGTTGAAAAGAAAATGACCCAAAATTAAACCATGATTGAGCCCCTTTTGCAGTATGACCAATAACAAAAAGTAATAACAATAATCCTGAAAAAATAGCAAACAATATAACTAAGACATCAGTTCTTTTTAGAAAACGAAAATCAATATGGGATAAAATAATTAAGACAACAAATGAAATCGCAATCCAAATCAATTGGTGTGAGAAATAAGGTGTCGCTTCTGTAAATGATTTCATTGTTACAAGCCCTGCTCCAAGAACTGGAATCATGAAAAGAATCAATAGCCAGTCAATCCCAGACGAGATTTTATGAATTCGATTAAGCGATGCCATATATAAGAGCAGCTAAATTTGAATAATTAAAATATATCATATAAAAATTCTAAGCAAAGTTAGATTAAAAATCATCAAAGTCAATCGATTAATAAACAGTGGTAAATGGATTGATTTGTAATAGAACTTCTTCACTAACTGAAATTCGATTAAGTTTATTTGGCCAAGTAAAAATGACCGACGAGGTACCATTACTTCTTAGATTTTCTTTATAAGTTTTCGAAGCATTGATAGCATTCTTTTCCAAATCATAAACTATCGCGATCGCTTCAAATGATGGAATATCATAAATAGATTCATTCTTGACGCGAGCAGTAAGAGTCGGATTCATCTCGTCTTCTCCCCAGGTAATCCGATCAGCTGAAATCGGCAATAAATCAAGGCCCAGTTTTGTCTGAATCCAATCATAAGGAGGAACAAATTCAAAAACAATACTTCGAATCTCCGTTTCACCTGAATCAAAACGGGATTCAAAAATAGCCATTTGTTTATTCGGAGCAAGATAAGTACTTCCTTGTCTACGGCCAATTAATTTATTATTAGTGTCATAGATTCGGAATTCATAATTAACACTCCTTAAACCAGCACTCTTGTTAGGATTCTCCACCAAAGCAACTAAATTATAAAAAGAATCAGTCACCGGAAAAGCCCGACTCCAGAGAATAGTTGGTGATAGGGCTTGAGTTTGACAAACTTTCAAACATGAACCACCACAATCAATCCCCGTCTCATTACCATTTTGTTTTTTATCAGCACAAGTCGGCTCTTTGAAAATAAGAGGATAAATAAAAGCAAAAATAATCAGCCCAACAATTAGCAAAAAAACTGATAAATATTTAAATTGGCGACGTGAAGCCCATGACATATAGTGATACTATAACAAATTTCTGCCTCAATATAAAGCTAATTTTTCACCAAATTTCTTTATTCTAAAGTCCCTTCAATTTTAGATATATTAATCGAGGCATTATATCGGTCAATTTTAAGATTGGCTAATTCTTCTTCAAATTTATTTTGAAATACTTTTAACTTTTCGAGATTTTCCTTTAATTTATTTACTTCAAGATCTTTATCAATTAATTTCTGCTTCTCATTATTTGCGATTTTCTCTTCAATATATTTGTTGTATTTTCCATCAGCTAGTGATGCAATCTGATCCTTTAAAGAAACCAAGCTGGGAAATAGTTTTTTTGTTTCATCAATAAATTGCTTATTGTCGTAATCAGAATTTGTTTTAAACGATTCTAACTTTAAAATAGTTTCAGCTAAATTCTCCACCTGAGAGCCGAGCATTTGTTCCCTACTCTTATCCTTATTTGAAGTAAATATTTCTGTTAATTTACTTTGTAAACCTTTTAGAACATCAATCTTCTGTTCAAAGTTACCGAGTCGTTCACAGAATTCCTGATAAAAATTATTTTCTATCCGATCATCAACTTGAGGTATCCTGTCTTGAATCTTTTTTATCCCATCCTCGGCTTGCTGTAAAAATGGTTCCTTACGATCAATTTCAGAATTAAGTTTATTAACCAATAAATATAATTCTGAAATACTTTTTTTGTTCTCATTTTGATTTTCATGTTTAATTTCATTTCCCTCACCTAATGAAACCTCCACATCTTTGGGAATTGGTTTATTATTCTCTTGTTTAAATTTATCAAATTCCATATAAATATATTAGATTAGCGATATAAGTCACATTGTACCACCAAAAACACAATATCTCAATAATAAAATACCGTTATAAAGTAGGACATATTTGAATTAAAACACTAAGCTTTGGTTTAATATCCTAGACGAGCTATTTTTAAGATGGGACTCAACAATACAAATAGCACACGACAATGTCAGGCAAGGCTACGTAATTTTTCATTTGCAATATATTGGAGACCCAAACAAAAAAGTGCTAGTTCGATTACACGAGGCAAACTGAACCGTCTATATTTTTCGATCTGTGTCGGTAGATTTCGCGAAAATTTTCAGAAGAAAATTATCTGTATAAACCTATTTTCCCAACCACAAGTTATCAATACAAAAATATCCTTTATAATCGATATTATTAAGATAAATATTCAATCTTTCTTAGTTTCAATTTCACGCATATGCATAAATATGATACTTGATTAAAGTTTAAATGATTTTATAAATTTCTCTTCACGTAGAAGATGTGAAACTTCCAATATTTCCACATACTTCCCTATTTTATGATAATCAACTATAAAGAGAATTTCATCTAAACATGGATAAGGGTAAATCCATACACTTTTTTGAAATTGAATAAACCCAAGTTGTTTTAATTTAAATCTTAAACTATTTCTAGTTTTAGAGTACTTCACAGGTAAATCAAACATAACTATATACCACCTTCCATTCCATTTTTTTGGCTTACTTATTTGTATTGTATCAATAGCAAAATCTTTTAAATAACTTTCCCCTTTCATTGTCATTTTAACAGTAGTGATCCCATTTTTATTAGAAACATACTCGATATATTTTTGGCGATGTAGATTTGTCATTGCATTTTTTACTTGAGTTTTAGAATATTTTTTTGATTTTTTAAACATTGAAAAAATCTGCATGGCATTACCCATACCTGCAGCAATAAAAACAATGCCTAATGATCCTGCAACAATAATAGATCCGAGAGCAACTTTAGTAATTTTTGCCTCTGTTGTACCTGAATTTAAATAATTTTTAACTTTATCTAAATATTTATCTACCATATACACACATATTATACAAAATTTCTGTTGCATATTCAAGCATATGCGTTAATATGCAACTAGTTTAGATTTTTAATCATATTTATGATTATATGGTATAAAACTAAAAATCTGCTTCACATGAAGCGGATTTTTAGTTTTATATTTTTCTCTTGTGCGAGATTTAGAAAAGCTAATCAATAGTTTATGGCTGAAAAAGATCTTCAGTGTTCCCTTTACCATTAATGGTCATCTTTATTTCTTTTACAGTAGAAAATTGTCCCAATGTTTCCATTAGTGAACTCCCTTTTGCTAATTGACCACACGAACCACCACCACTTGCTGCTATTTCATTAAAATCAATAACTAGAGTACTACCAATCATTTTAACAGAATTTGCTTTCGTACCCTTTAGGATAGAGCTGAAATAGCCATTCTTTATTTCTTCAACTGTTGGACCTTTTATAAGCTCTTCGAGTGTAGCTTTTGCTACTCCTTCTGTGTACGGGATTATCCTCTCTACAGGATAGACCAAACTACAATCAAGTGCTTTTGGATTAAAAACGTTGTTTGGGAAATATAATTTTACGGTCATTGTTTTTTGGTTTAAAGTAAAAGTTTCTACAACTTTTTTGTAAACTTCTTTTGCTTTTAATTCTTCTGAGGAATAATTTCCTTTTTCATTATCATAAACACTTAATATATAAAAACCATTTTTTTCAATCTGCTCATCCGCATAACCATGAATATTTAATATTGCTGAATTGAAACATGATTTTGGATAAATTATTATTGATTGACCAGCTTTATTTTCACTCCCTTCTTTTGAAATATTAAAATTTTTACATCCAAGAATTTCAGTGGAGCCTTCATTCCATTCTTTCGGAGCTAAAAAAGTATATTCTTTGGTCTCAAATTTCTTTAAATCACCTTGAGAATAGATGTCTGTTTTTTCTTTTTTATTAACTACTACGGGAGCTTCCACTTTTTTATCAATATCTTTCTTAACCATATCAACATTCTCATTTTCATTTACCACAACCGGAGCTATAACTTTTTTATTCTTATAAACATAAGACCCTCCCCCAATAGCTAATAATACAAGTACCCCCAATAGAACTGGAACAATAAAACCTTTTTGATTTATATTATTTTTCATAATATTGATATAGTATCATAAAAAAAAATAAAAACCACTACATTTTAATGTTGTGGTTTTTATTTTAGTTGAATACTTTGTTCTGGCGACAACCTACTTTCCCCCATAAGGAGTATCATCGGCGCAGATGGGCTTAACTTCCGAGTTCGGAATGTAATCGGGTGTGACACCAATGCCAAATCACCAGAACAAAAAATTCAACTTACTATTCAATTTTCAAGTATTTGCACGTGTTACAACCTTGGTAACTACAGATATAATACCTGAAAACTGAATGCTGTGAACGCAATAATATATGTACCCAGTTGTGAGCAATGCTCAACCACTAGGGTGATTTCCAAATTTCCTAATAGGAATCGAACGATTAGTACACCTCGGCTCAACAGATTACTCTGCGTACACCTAGTGCCTATCAACCTGATCATCTCTCAGGTTTCTCAAACGATTCCTCATCTTGAAGCTGGCTTCCCTCTTAGATGCTTTCAGAGGTTATCCATTCCCGACATAGCTACTCGGCAGTCCACTTGGCAGTAGAGCCGACACACCAGAGGTCAGTTCACTCCGGTCCTCTCGTACTAGGAGCAAATCTTCTCAAGAATCAACGCCTGCAGTAGATAGGAGACCAACCTGTCTCACGCATCATATTTTACTTCCTCTATTATCGCGTTTAAATAATAATAGCAGAACCACAATTACTTGTGGGATTGGACTATAACTTTCTCCCAGAATAAATTCTGGAATATTTCACATTTAGTCTCTACGGGCAAAAATTAGGTTCTAGTAATTAGGTTCTAGTTTATAGTTGATGCATTTGCATCTACTAATCACAAGTTTCTATATACTTATCACTAATTCATTCCCTCGGTATTATCCTCTATTATAAGTAGTAGGACTTCACCGATATAAGTGAATTTCTCAATACAATATTTCTATTGTATGCCGCCGTGAGTGTACCACAGTACACACGGTTTCATCCCGCCGTCTTATTTGGCGGGACACATCTCAGATTAAAACATCGCATTATTTCGATAATGCATTCCTCGATTGGTTCAAACTGTTAAAAAATTAATATAAATTAATTCCTTAACGGTTTGAACCCAGCTCGCGTATCTTTTTAATTAGCGAACAGCTAAACCCTTGGCAGCTTCTCCACCACCAGGATAAGATGAGCCGACATCGAGGTGCCGAACTCCGCCGTCGATATGAACTCTTAGGCGGAACTAGCCTGTTATCCCTAGAGTAGCTTTTATCCGTTAATCTTCATCCGCATCTAATGCGAAATGTCGGTTCACTATGTTCTACTTTCGTATCTGCTCGACAAGTACGTCTTACAGTTAAGCTAGCTTGTGCCATTACACTATCGGCACGGTTTCCATTCGCGCCTAGCTAACCTTAATAAACTCCTCCGTTACTCTTTAGGAGGATACCGCCCCAGTAAAACTACCCACCAGATACTGTTTCTCTAAGTTTTTGCCTTAGAGATTAGAGCATGCAATCACAAAAAATGGTATTTCACTGACGAGTAGATCAGAGCCGAGACCCTAACCATCAAACCTCTCCCATCTATGCTACGTAAAATAATCACATACTCAATATCAAGCTGCAGTAAAGCTTCTAGGGTCTTTTCGTCTATCTGCAGGTAACCGGCATCTTCACCGGTATTGTATTTTCACCGAGCAGGTCTTCGAGACAGTTCTCCAGTCATTACACCATTCGTGCGCGTCGGAACTTACCCGACAAGGTACTTCGCT
>JBBRJM010000015.1:0-13224 GCA_038219305.1 Minisyncoccia bacterium
GCTCTGCATAAACTTTTCTTGAATAAAACTGATCTTGAAGCTTTGCGAGACAAATATATTAAAGGTGGTTTGAGTTATAAATTGTCAAAAGAAATACTCTTAGAAGAAATTTTAACCTTAGTGAGACCAATGCGAGAAAAAAGAGAGTTTTATGAGAAAAATTTAGATTTGGTTCGAAAAATTTTAAGAAATGGTGCTTTGAAAGCTCGAGCTCAAGCGATTAATAAAATGGAAATTATTCGAGATAAAATAGGAATAAAAATTTAATTTTATGAAATATATTCTAGCCGTCATTCTTGTGACTCTCAATTTGGTAAACTATCCACTCAATATTCTTTATCTCAAAGTTCAAAAATGGTATTTACCGATGTGGCATAAAGATAAAGTTATATATTTCGCTTTTGCTCCATTTTATTGGTTGCTCGTTGCTCTGACATTTATTATCGGTTACCCTTGTGAAGAAATCGCTAAGTTAATTCATTAATCATTAAAATAATTATTATCATCTATGAAAAACCGTACATATATTAAAGATTTAAATAGTTTTATCGGGCAAGAAGTTACTATCTCAGGTTGGGTTGATGTTCGGCGTGATCAAGGGAAACTTGTTTTCATGGATATGCGCGACATGACAGGTAAAGTTCAGGGTGTTATCTTGCCAAACCATACGGAAGCAATGGAACAAGTTAAAGAAGTTCGAACGGAATGGGTTTTGAAAATTAATGGTTTGGTAAATAAAAGACCCGATAGAAATATAAAAGAAGGAATATTAAATGGCGATATTGAGCTTGAAATCACTAGGATCGAAGTTCTGAACAAAGCTGAAACTCCTCCATTTGATGTTACAACCGATGGTAAAGAAATTGGTGAAGAGAATAGATTGAAATATCGCTATCTTGATTTACGTCGCCCTCGGATGCAGAAAAATATTCGTAACCGTCATCACTTGGCAAAATTTGTTCGAGATTTTCTCGATCAGGAAAACTTTATTGAAATTGAAACTCCGATTTTAACTAAATCAACTCCCGAAGGAGCCCGAGACTACATTGTGCCATCTAGACTCTATCCTGGAAACTTTTACGCCCTACCACAATCACCGCAACAATATAAACAGTTGTTAATGGCAAGTGGGATGGAAAAATATTTCCAAATTGCTCGCTGTATGAGAGATGAAGATACTAGAGGCGATCGTCAGCCAGAATTCACTCAACTTGATATGGAAATGAGTTTTGTTGAAAAGGATGATGTTATGGCCGTGAACGAAAAATTGTTAATTGATTTAGTTACGAAACTTTATCCTGAAAAGAAAATTCAAGAAATTCCTTTTCCTCGTATTTCATATAAAGATGCCATCGAGAAATATGGTAATGATAGACCAGACATAAGAAATGATAAAGAAGATCCAAATCTTCTTGCTTTTTGTTGGGTTGTGGAATTTCCTTTCTTTGAAAGAACTGATAAATCAGATAATCCAAATACAGAAGGTGAGTGGACCTTTACTCATAATCCATTTTCTGAACCAATCAAAGAACATAAAGAATGGTTATTAGAAGGTAAAAATTTAGCCGATATTTTGACGACACAATATGATATAACTCTCAACGGTTTTGAAATTGGTGGTGGAAGTATCCGAGCCCATGAAGCTCCAACACTTCGCAAGGTTTTAAAAATAATAGGTCATGAAGATGTAGATATTGATCGAAATTTTGGTCATATGTTAAATGCCTTTCAAACTGGTACACCACCGCATGGGGGAATTGCTTGGGGTTTTGATAGAATTTTGATGTTACTTGAAAATGAACCGAATATTCGTGAAGTTATAGCTTTTCCTAAAACAGGCGAAGGAAAAGATTTAATGATGGAATCACCATCTTCGGTATCTGAAAAACAACTTAAAGAATTAAGTATTCAAATATCAAAAAAATAAATTATGGAAGAATGTATTTTTTGCAAAATTGTCAGAGGGGAAGTCCCACACTTCAAAATCTGGGAGGATGAGAAATATCTAGCATTTCTCAGTATTTTTCCAAATACCTTGGGATTTAGTGTTGTCATCCCTAAAAAACATTATGAAAGTTACGCTTTTAATAATTCGGATGACGTTATTTCTGGTTTGGTTATAGCTGCTAAAAAAGTTGGGAAATTACTCGACTTAAAATTAGAAAATGTTGGGAGAACTGGTTTAGTTTTTGAAGGTTTTGGTGTTGATCATTTGCATGCGAAACTTTTCCCAATGCATGGAACTAAATCAGATGATTGGAGAAAAAATGTTATTAAACCAGATAAATTTTTTGATAAATATGAAGGTTATATATCAAGTCATGATTATCAACGGGCCGATGATGAGTGGTTAGAAGAAATTGCCAAAAAAATTACTGAATAAATTATGTCAGAAACTCTTTCACAATACCAAATAAAACAGGGAACTTTCGAAGGGCCAATGGAGCTCCTTCTTTCTTTAATAGAGACTAGAAAGCTTTTTGTAAATGAAATTTCACTAGCTGAAGTGACAAATGAATATATTGCTTATATTAAATCGCAAAATGATATTCCGAGTGATCGACATATTGCTGATACTTCATATTTTATCTTAATTGCCTCAACTTTGATTTTAATTAAATCAAAATCTCTATTACCAAATCTTGCTTTGACTGAAGATGAGGAAGGAAAAATTGAAAATCTTGAATTAAGATTACGTCTTTATCAAATTATAAAAAATGCCAGTATAGAAATAAAAGATAATTTTGGAATCAAAATAATTTTTAGTCCACTTGAGCGAGTTTGGAGCCAGCCAATATTTTCACCAGACCCTTTAATCTCTGTTTTTAATATTTCA
The DNA here is from genome assembly GCA_038219305.1 of Minisyncoccia bacterium. Taxonomy (GTDB): domain Bacteria; phylum Patescibacteriota; class Minisyncoccia; order Phycocordibacterales; family UBA9973; genus UBA8515. Next base: position 2,837 of record JBBRJM010000015.1, read on the forward strand.
CAATCGGTTCAAGAAGTACTTGCTCGGGTTCCGACAAAAGCTGAAATTTTACCCGAGATTGAGGTCAAAAAAATTATAAATATTGATCAATTTATTGATAATTTAACGGAAAGAATTCAAACCGCTATGAATATATCATTTCGCGAATTCGCTCAGAGTCACAATGCCGAAAATGCTACTGAGGCAAAAGTTCATGTTATCGTTTCTTTCTTGGCTATGCTAGAATTAGTGCGTGAAGGATTAATTGATGTGATTCAAAATTCTTCATTTGGTGATATTGAGATTAATAAACAAGGAATAATTAATAACGAAGCATAATATTATGTCTATCACATTAGAGGCAAAAATTGAAGGTTTACTTTTTTATAAAGGTGAAGATGTCACAGTTAAAAAATTAGCTGAGCTTTTAACAGCATCGGAAGATGAGATAAATCAAGCTCTTATTAATTTAGAGGTCTCTCTTTCTGGCCGTGGAATAGTTATGGTTAGAAAAGATGACTCTGTTGTTTTGGGAATCTCGGCTGAATTAAGTCCTTTGATAGAATCAATCAGAAAAGATGAGATAACAAAGGAGCTGTCGAAAGCCACTCTTGAGACACTCTCAATTGTTTTATATAAAAATGGAGTCTCGCGAAGCGAAATCGATTATATTCGGGGTGTAAATTCAAGTTTTATTTTACGAAACTTATTAGTCCGTGGCTTAGTCGAGAAAATTCTAGATAGTAAAGATAATAGAAAAGTCCTTTATAGACCAACTTTTGAGACATTATCTTATCTCGGCGTAACATCGATTGATCAATTACCAAATTTTACTGAAGTCAAAAAACAATTAGAAGTAGTTATTAATCAATCAGAAAATAATAATGGATAATGCAATTAAAATATTTTTACCAGCTGTTATTAGTTTTATTATTGGTATCAGTTTAACACCGATTGCAACTCATTATTTTTATAAATATAGAATGTGGCGTCGAGTTTCTCGTAATAATAATTTACCAGAAAATCAAGCTACAGGTTTTGCTAAAATTCATGATGATAAATCTGAAATATCCACTCCACGAACTGGTGGAATGATTATTTGGATTTCAGTTATTATTACTTTGGCTGTTGTTGCGTATGTTGATTATATTTTTGTTAGTGATATTTCTAATAAATTATATTTTATTAGTCGAAGTCAAACTTTATTACCATTTTTTACATTGATTATTGCATCACTGATTGGTCTTGGTGATGATTTTTTGCAAATTTTTGGGCGTGGTAAATGGCTTACTGATCCTATTATTTTGCGCTATATAAAAGTTACAATTATTTTACTTCTCGGTTTAATTATTGGTTTTTGGTTTTATTTTAAACTCGGGATGACTGAATTATATATTCCTTGGTATGGTTTTATTAATTTAGGTTATTTATTTATTCCATTTTTCATTTTTATTATGCTTTCACTTTGGTCTTCGAGTGTTATAGATGGTGTTGACGGTCTCTCTGGGGGAGTTCTCGCTTCAATTTTCACCGCTTATACACTTATTGCCTTATTTAATAACCAAGTAGATTTAGCAACTTTTTGTGCTGTTATCACTGGTGCAATCCTTGCATTCTTATGGTTTAATATTCCACCAGCTAGGTTTTATATGGGCGAAACAGGAATGATCGGTCTAACCGTTACTTTATCCGTAGTTTCCTTTTTAACTAATACAGTTCTACTTTTGCCTATTATTGCTTTCCCATTGTTTATTACATCATTGTCTGATGTTATTCAAATTGGTTCAAGAAAATTGCGAAATGGTAAAAAAGTATTTTTATTTGCGCCGCTTCATCATCATTTTGAAGCTCTAGGTTGGCCAAAATACAAGGTTACTATGCGTTATTGGATTGTAGGTATTATCACAGCAATTATGGGTGTTGTTATTAAAATAATCAGTTAATTAATCTTACCTGTGTGTCTATGCTATAATTGTATTACGATTTGTCAGTCTTTAAATATTTTTATTTAATAATAATTTTTTAGAAGATATGAGAGTCTTTGACTTTCTATTCATAACCGAATGAAAAAAAATCCAATTGATAAAATTTTTTTAGGGATAGTCATTACTTTAATTATTTTTGGGATAATTATTTTTACTTCGGCTTCTTTGGGAATTCTTGCTAAAAATGAATCTAAATTTTACAGTGTCTTGGCTGGTCAGTTCATCTTCGGAATTCTTGGAGGATCTGTCGCGATGTATTTTGGTTATAAAATTCCTTATAAGTTTTGGCGTGATTATTCACTTCCATTATTTGTGGGATCAATCATATTAACGGCTTTAGTTTTTGTTCCAGGACTTGATTTTTCTCATGGCGGAGCTCGTCGCTGGGTTTCAATTTTTGGCTATTCTTTCCAGCCTGTTGAATTTCTAAAAATTGGTTTTATTATATATTTTTCTGCTTGGCTATCATGGGCTAAAGGAAGAGTTCGCGATTTTAAATTTAGTATTTTACCACTCTCTATATTTCTTGGTATTATTGCAGTTGTTTTACTTAAACAACCTGATACAAAAAGTTTGATTTTAATAGCTATAACAGCATCGAGTTTATTGTTTGTTTCTGGAACACCAATTAAATATATTTTTGGTATTATAGTTGCTATTATTTTAGCGCTTGGTATTTTGGTATTATTCAAACCATATTTAATGGAACGAGTAAATACATTTATAAATCCTTCCGAAAATAGTACAACATCATCATATCAATTACAGCAATCATTAATAGCTATTGGTTCTGGTGGGCCATTCGGCCGAGGACTCGGTCAAAGTATTCAAAAATTTAATTATTTACCTGAACCGCAAGGAGATTCAATTTTTGCTGTTTTGGGTGAAGAATTAGGCTTTTTGGGAACATTTTTATTGATATGTCTTTATATTGTATTTGCTATGAGAGGATTTAGAATTGCCGTCAGAGCACCTGATCCATTTAGTAAATTTTTGGTTTTAGGATTTGTTATTTTAATTGTTGCACAATCATTTATGAATATCGCTTCAATAACGGGTGTCTTTCCACTAACTGGAGTACCACTTGTTTTCATGTCTCATGGAGGAACGTCACTACTTTTATCTCTTGGAATGATTGGTATCATACTCAATGTCTCGCAAAATTCAAAGAATAAAATATTGCAGGAAAAGTAATATAATTTTGATAAATTAAAAATTATATTTAGGAAAGAGAGAAAGCTAATATTATATATAGACATATATATTTATATATGGTATTTTGTAAATGAATAAAGCATAGTACTAACCGCAACTATTTCCTAATAATAGGATATAGTTGCAAAAAAAAGGAGGACAAGTTATGGGAAGAAAGTTGATGCTTGATGTAAATCAGGCTACGGAATTAGAAATGGTTTTTCGTAGAAATGGTTGGGGGGGTGAAGACATTAAGGACCTAACGGAAGGAAAGAAGATAAATGAATTATTATCCTTCATAAAGGACCAAAAGCGTGTCAGAAAAGAATTGAGGCATCTCAAAAATTCTGAAATAAAGATAAATGTTTCTAAATGTAAGTTTGAAAGAACAGGAGACTGTGACACTCTTTCGGACACCGAAAGCATTGATGTTTATTTCAATAATGACTCACTTAAAAAAGATGTTCTTAGAGTTTTGAATACTCTCACAGAAAGAGAGTCCTCCTTTGTAAAATTTATTTTTGGAATTGATTGTGGTGAAGAACACTGTTTAGAGCAGTTAGCTATTGAAATTGGATTACCAGTTTCAATAGTCCATAAGATTGTCGCCGAGGCGATAATCAAATTAAGCCAAAACTGTCGCAAAAATTTTTTGTTGGAATATTTGACTTAATCTAAATATATAAACCCTTTTCGCCTAAAAAGTGAAAGGGTTTTTATTTTACTAGAAAAAAATAACCAAATAATATATAATTGATTGATACGACTCCCGTTAGAGATATGTATTTTGTATTTGCGGGATAGTTTAAAATATTTACACGGTCTATATTATTAAAATTAATTTAAAAGATATGGAAGTCTTTGATTTCCTATCTCTAACGGGATGAAAATATTATTTACAGGTGGAGGAACAGGTGGTCATTTCTACCCGCTGATAGCTATTGCTGAAAAAGTAATTGAACTGGCTGAGGAAAAGAAAATTATTGATTTGAAACTATATTATATGTCTGATTCTCCTTATGATAAAAGGATGTTATTTGAAAATAAAATGATCTTTGTCCAAATATCAACTGGTAAACGTCGAACATACTCATCTATTAAAAACTTTTTTGATCCATTCAAGACAGCCATTGGTGCTTTCATGGGTTTGATTACAATGTTTTTTATATATCCCGATGTTGTTGTTTCAAAAGGTGGTTATGCGGCATTTCCAGCTGTCTTTGCTGCTAAACTTTTAAGAATTCCTGTCGTTTTACACGAATCTGATTCTTATCCGGGCCGTTTGAATCTCTGGACTGCTAAATTCGCTATGCGAATAGCAATTTCTTGGCCAGAAGCGGCAGAATATTTACCAAAAGAAAAAACTGCTTTAACAGGTCAACCGATTCGTCTCGACATTCTACATGGATCTCCAGATGGTGCATATGAATTTTTCAAATTAAGTACAGATTTGCCTGTTATATTAGTTATTGGTGGTTCACAAGGTGCAGAAAAAATTAATGATGCTATTATTGCAGCATTACCTGAATTATTATCTCGCTATCAAATAATCCACCAAACCGGTGTTCTTAATATTAATGATGTGATTGCACGTTCAAAATTAGTAATGGAAAATAATCCGAATTTAAAAAGATATGTTCCACTTGAATATTTAAATAACCTAACAACTAAGATGGCTGCCGGATGTGCTAATTTAGTTATTTCTCGCGCTGGTTCATCTTTGTTTGAAATTGCTTCTTGGGGCACACCGGCTATTGTTATTCCAATTACAAATTCCAATGGAGATCACCAAAGGAAAAATGCTTATAACTATGCACGAGTCGGAGCCGCTGAAGTTATTGAGGAGGGAAATTTAACTTCACATGTTTTAATTTCAGAAATTGATAGTATTATAAACAATAATGAAAAAATAACTAAAATGAAACAAAGCGCTTTGACCTTTGCTCACCCCGATTCCGCAACAAAAATTGCTCAAGTGGTTTTAGACATAGCAGAGTCTCACGACTTATAAAATAATGGAAAATAATAACAAAAAAATTGTCACACGTTTTGCTCCGTCTCCGACAGGCTTTATGCATGTGGGTAGTGTTAGAACTGCTCTATATGCATATCTCTGGGCTAGAAAAAATAATGGGACTTTTATATTGAGAATAGAAGACACGGATAAAGAGAGAGAGGTAGCGGGTTCTATTTCTCATATTATTAAATCTTTAAAATTACTAGGAATAGATTGGGATGAAGGGCCAGATATTGGAGGTCCGAATGCTCCATATACTCAATCAGAAAGATTGGGTAGTTATTTAAAATATGCAAAAATTCTTATAGAAAAAGGTTTGGCTTATGCTGACCCTTATACAGAAGAAGAAGTTGAAGCTTTTCGTAAAAAAGCAGAAGAAGAAAAGAAGCCATTCTTATATCGTGATCATAGACCGGAAAATCCACCTCTATGGGATGGTACTAAACCTCTGCGTCTTAAATTAAAAGAAATAAAATCTTATGAATGGGAAGATTTAGCTAGAGGGCATTTGAAAGCAGGACCAGAAGCACTTGATGATTTTATTTTAATTAAAAGTGATGGATTTCCAACTTATAATTTTGCTCACATAATTGATGACTTGGAAATGGGAATAACTCATATAGTGAGAGCTGATGAATTTATTTCTTCCACTCCAAAGTTTCTATCTGTATATGAGGCACTTGAAATTAAAAGGCCAGAGTTTATTACTCTTCCTCCAATAATGGGACCTGATGGAAAGAAGAAACTAGGTAAACGTGACGGGGCTAAAGATGTTTTGGAATATTTAAAAGATGGATATTTGCCGGAAGCCATGATAAATTTCTTGGCTTTTATCGGCTGGAATCCTGGTGATGAGAGAGAAGTAATGACCAAAGAGGAACTAATTAATGCTTTTAATATAAAAGGTATTCATATTAGTGGTGGAAAATTTAACGAAGAAAAACTCGATTGGATAAATAAAGAACATATCAAAAAACTTTCCCAAGAAGAATTAAAGAATCATATCTTCGAGTGGTTACCAAAAGAGCTACAAATAGAAAAAATCATTCCAATAATCTCTGAAAGAATTTCAAAATTTGGAGATATAAAAGATATGTTAGAAAAAGGAGAGTTGGATTTCTTTTATAAAGAACCTGAATATACAAAAGATAAATTAGTATATAAAAATACTCCAATTGATGTAATTTCATCTAATCTTCAGTTAGTGGAAAATTTACTAAATGATCTTTCTAAATTAGATTTTACAAAAGAAAATATTAAAACTATTTTAATGGGAATAGCAGATAAAGCAGAAAGTCGTGGTGAAGTATTACACCCTGTTCGTTTTGCTTTGTCTGGGCTAGATAAATCACCAGATCCATTCATTCTGGCTGAAATTCTCGGTAAAGAAGAGACAATTTCGCGTATCAATAAAGCGATTAGTAGACTTCGAGAATTATAGTATAATAGGATAGATGATCAGGTTATTGATTGCTGGACTCTTAGTATTTACATTCATTTTCGGCTCAAGTGGGTCTGTTCTTGCTACCACGGAAGCAGAAATGCGACAACAAATTGATTCGACAAATAAACAAATATCTGATTTAGATAAAGAAATCAAAAAATATCAAAATCAAATCGCCGAAACGTCCGATCAAGCCAAAACCTTGGCTAATTTTATTAAAGAATTAACTCTATCTCGTATTAAATTAGTAACAGAAAGATCTCAAATTGAGAAAAAGATCAAAGCAACCGGTTTAGTTATTAATAGTCTCGCTCTTAATATTACAGTTCAAGAAAAATCAATTGATAGTTCAAAAGACTCTCTTAAAAAAGCTTTACAAAATATTTACAAGCTAGACAATACTTTATTTATTGAAACACTTTTAGCAAAAGAGAATTTTGTCGAAGTTAGTCGAGAATACAATAATATATTAGCTTTGAATGAGAAATTAAAAGAACATGTTGTTGAGATTAAAACTGAAAAAGATCAACTAGTAGAATCAAAAACAGAAAAAGAAAATGAACAGAGGAATTTAAATAATTTAAAAAGTGATTTAAATCAAAAAGAATTAGCTGTTCTTTTAGCTAAAAAAGAAAAGGATTCTTTACTTTCAGCCACAAAGAGCAAAGAAGCAACATATCAAAAAATATTAGCTGAACAAATTAAAAAGCGTGATGCTTTTGAATCAGCTCTTGAAGATTACGAAGCTCAGTTAAAATTTATTTTAAATCCAAAATCAATTCCCAAAGAAGGAACAAGTGTTTTAGCTTGGCCACTTAACACAATTACAATCACTTCGCCATACGGTGCTCGTTGGGGACGTTTTCATTATGGACTTGATTTTAGAGCTACTATAGGAACATCAGTTAAAGCAATGGCCGAGGGAGTTGTCGAAGGAACGGGTAATACAGACACTGCTTGTAAAGGAGCATCATTTGGAAAATGGGTCTTTATTCGTTATAACAATGGGCTCTCGAGTACATATGGACACTTGTCAGCTATTTCGGCTAATGTGGGACAAAAAGTAAAATCTGGTGATGTTGTTGCACTCTCAGGTAACACTGGCTCGTCAACAGGACCGCATTTACATGTGGCCGTATATGCATCTGATGGTGTCAAAGTTGATACTGTTCCGAGTAAGAGTTGTGGAGGTAAAATATTTACTCAACCAATCTCTGCCTTGACTGCTTACCTTAATCCGTCTTTATATTTACCGCCTGCAACTTTAAGTATGTATAAAAAGTAACATATTTAATATTTTTTTGATATAATATTTATATGAACGAGAGTGAAAATAAAAAATCAATTCACATTCATACAGGTGGTTTGATAATTCTGATAATTATAATTATCATTTTATTTAGAGTCGATTTAAAATCAAAAATTAATTCTCCTCAATTCCAAAAAAATATTACTTATATTGAAGATCAGTCAAAACATTTTTGGCAAACTTACATTGCTAACCCACTCAAGAAATTTACTGGTAATGCCTTTAATGATTTTACTAATCAAGGAGTTAAAGAATTGCAAGATTCTGTTCAAAAGAAGTTAGATAAGATTGGAAATTAATTTTAATTTATGAAGTAAAAAATTGATTAAATAACAAGCCTACCACCTGATAACTTCTTTTCTTATTTGGGCTAAATTATATAAATTAAATAGAGTTCAAGCTACTGAACATAATTGACAGTTAATTAGTTGTAAAGAATTAAAAAATATGTAATTATAAAGGAGTGTTTATAGGCCCGAGTGGCGGAACTGGTATACGCGCACGACTTAAAATCGTGTCTCGTAAGGGATGTGGGTTCGACTCCCACCTCGGGCACCAGTATCAAACTTTCCGATTTTTTCTTGACCAATTCGGCGGCGCGAAGCGCCGCAGAGAACGGCAGGACAGGGTTTCCGCGCGCTTCGCGCGCGGCCAAGCGGAGGTTCGAGCCAAAGATTTCTTTGGCAACAACCTTTTTATTCAAAAGGTTGCTATCCCTTGCGATTTTGACGAGGGCTGTAGCGACTTTTATCCAATTCTGGAACGGTTCGAGCCAATCATTTTGTTTTTGTTCAATCCGTGCCATATTCTCGTCCAGCGACTTCTTTTCTAAAAGAAGTTTTGTTTTTTGTTCGCAATAAATTTCGCGTTCAATGTCTTGCTCTAAATAACCGTCCAGAAGTCGCTGGAGCTTTGTTTGTATGGCACGGATTTTGTTTTGACTTTCCTGAACAAAAGCAGAAACGGATTGGACGGAAATTGCCTTGTCTTTTTCTGCCATTATTAAAAGTTTGTCCGCCCAATCCTGACGCAAAGAAACTTTTTGAATAAGAGATGATAACTGCCGATCTAATTCTTCCTCGCGGATATATGGCTGGGAACATTTAACTTTCTTTTTTGAACAACGATAGTAAATATGCCCTTTTTGTTTTTCGGCAGTTATCATCATTCCACACTCGGCGCACTCTATAAGACCGCAAAACGCTTGTGGTTCGTTTTTTTGTCTATGTCGTGGCTTACCTCGCTGTTTTAGAATTTCTTGCGCCGAATCAAAAAGTTTCTTTGTGATGATTGGCTCGTGCTTGCCTTCATAGATTTCGCCGCCATAGCGAAATAGTCCAGTGTAAAAAGGATTTGAGAGGATAAAAGTCGCCCTCGTCTTGTGGATTCTCTTTCCGCCGCGGGAAAATATCCCGCGTTGCGCAAAAAAATCGCTTACATCTTCAAGCCGAGCGTTGCCTTCGGCGTAATATTCAAAAACGGCTTTGATAATTTTTGCTTTTTTTCTATCAACAATAATAGTTTTATTTCTGACATCGTTTATGTAGCCGATGGGTGCAACGCTTGGATATTCTCCGCGTCTGACTTTTTGGCGCAAACCTCTTTTGGTGTTTTCGGAAAGAGAATCTACATAGTATTTGCTTTGCCCAAAGGCGATATTCAACATAAATTTTCCTTGTGGCGTTGGTTCAAACCAGAATTGAGGGAATTTCAACGCCGTAATACGTCCGCAATCAACGAGGTAAATAATCTTTCCGCCGTCCACAGAATTGCGCGCTAATCTATCCGGGTGCCAAGCCAAAATTCCGTCTGCCTCGTCTTTTTCCATTCGTGCGAGCATGTTGTTGAATATCGGACGGCCCGGAATTTTGGCTGATTGTTTTTCAATAAACTCCTCTATAATATTGAGATTGTTTTGCTTTGCAAAAGCGCGCGATTCTGTGATCTGTGCCTCAATAGATAAAACTTGTTTATCTTCCACATCAGTTGATTTGCGGGCGTATAGGAAAAATTTATTGTTGTTCATAAAATTGTTTGGTTAATTGTAATTGGGCAAAGCAAATACTTAAAATCGCAAGGGATTTCGAACCTCCGCTTGGCCGCGCGCGAAGCGCGCGGAAACCCTGTCCTGCCGTTCTCTGCGGCGCTTCGCGCCGCCGAATTGGTCAAGAAAAAATCGGAAAGTTTGATACTGGTGGAATTATACAACTCCGCTCGAACATTTTTTGAACAGAATTGATTGATTGCTCCGCCTCCGGCGGAGCAGAAACGAAACCTGACGCTCGGGCGGGCAAAAAGGAAGGGGGTTGGGGGGAAGCAATTTTTGCCCGCCCTCGCTTTTCCGCCGCCGTCAAATTTCGTTTTTCGCTTTGCTAAATGAGAGGCCACTCATTCCTCTTTACTATTTTTGTTTTTTGGTGTAGCATTGAATTAATAGAAAAGTAATAGCACTGATACTTT
>JBBRJM010000016.1:0-13077 GCA_038219305.1 Minisyncoccia bacterium
TGATATTACAAGCTTCTTTGGCAGTCACCCTGGTGGTAATGGTGCGATGGCAGCTACTTGTGGTACAGATGCCACCTCTGCATACAATTCAAAAGATCCATATGCATCAACTAGTGTTGGTGGAAATAATCATTCTTCTAAAGCAAAAAGTATGCTAGATCAATATTTTGTAGGGAATTATAATCAAAAATTTACATCTAAAATAAATAATGGAACGAATCCTTTACCCTCAGGTGCAGGAACTACAGTTCCTGCACCTTCTACAATTGTTCTTAACCCAACAATAATTCCAAAACCTAAACCTGTTATTGCATCAAACATAACTCTTACCTTGGCCGAGCTTTCAAAACACAACAGACAGAGTGATTGCTGGCTTTTGATTAATAATAAAATATATGACATCACAAGTTTCTTTGGTTCTCATCCCGGTGGTAATGGTACAATGTCTGCAACCTGTGGTACCGATGCAACAAATGCCTATAGCACTAAAGATCCTAATGCTTCAACATCAGGAGGTGGTTCTGCTCATTCCTCTCGTGCTGTAAGTTTACTTGCTAATTATTATATTGGTAGTTTAAATCAAAATGTGACAACAAATACTATTCAAACGGTAAAAACTACTCCAGTCACAAATAATAATGGTATAGATGGTGAGGATGATGATTAATTTATATGTTTAACACTAATACTTCACACCAGGGTCGCGCTTGGGAAAAAGAATATCGGAATCCAAAACTTGTCACAAAAAATGATGGGCCTCAATCTGATACTCTGCGTTTTTTAAAATTTTTAAAGAAAGAGCAAAAATATAGAGTTGAAGATAAATCAATTTTAGATTTAGGTTGTGGTACCGGACGAAATGCTAACTATTTAGCAGAAAAAGGGAATAGTGTTATTGGTTTAGAAATATCAAAAACTGCCTTAGATATAGCAAAAGATAGAGCAAAAGAATTAGGGCTTTCTGTCGACTATCGCTCATCTGACATCGGGTATCCTTATAAAATAGATGATATCTCTATTGATATTGTTCTTGATATTACATCTTCAAATTCTTTAAATGAAGTTGGTAGAGAAATTTATTTAACAGAAACTAACCGTGTTTTAAAAAATGGTGGATATTTTTTTGTCAGAGCATTAGCAAAAGATGGGAATCAAAATGTTAAAAATCTTTTGAAACAAAATCCTGGTAGGGAATATGACACATATATTATTAAAGAAATAGGACTAAAGGAACGTGTTTTCTCTCGCGATGATTTCATTAAAATGTACAGTCAATATTTTAATATTTTACATTTAGAAAAAAAGACAGGTTATACAACTTTTAATGATCGGATTTATAAACGGTATTATTGGTTAGCTTATTTACAAAAATAAATACAAAAAATATAGGTTTTTATGTACAGAGAGTTTATTTTTAATTCATTATATAGTATAATTAAATTGGAACTCTATGAAAAAAAATATTATAATTGCAATTTTAATTTCCTTTTATTTATTTATAATAACACCTGCATTTGCAGTTTATTCTTTACCCTCTACTGTAAACAAAGATGGACGTATCGTTGTTCAACAAATCTTAAACAAAGTACTTACTCCATCTCCTAACTTAATCCTAGATGGGATACTGGGCCCTACAGCCAATATATCTATCAAACAATTCCAAAACTTAAACAGCCTAACTCCCGATGGAGTAGTAGGCAGAGGTACTATCAGAGCCTTAATATATGCCTCTAACAAGATAGTATCAACAGGAATAAATATTACATACACAGAACCTCCAAAAACTACATATACACCACCTATCACTCCTATCTCTACCAATACCACTATTAGTATTATAACTAAAGAAGGACGTATCACTATCCAAAATATCTTAAACAAAACTCTAATCCCATCACCTAATCTAACCCTAGATGGATCACTCGGTAGAGCTTCAAAGTTAGCTATTAAACAATTTCAAAGTTTAAACAACTTAACTCCCGATGGAGTAGTAGGGTACAATACTCGTATCGTATTATCTAAAAAACAAACAACTACTCCTGGCCTTATTACCATCACCACTTGTGCTACAGGACAGCTCTTCAATACTCTAACTGGTAAACCATGTACAGGAACACCAACTACTGTTGTTGTTAATAATCCTGCTACTACCTCTATTACTCCTCCTACTTACAGTGGAGGTGGTTCATCAGGTGGTAGAAGTAATGGGGGAGGAACTACACCACCATCTCCAGATGCAACCATCCCAATCATCTCATCTTTCATTATCCCATCAACCTCAACATCTCTCACTGTCCCTATTACAACATTCACAGCATCAGACAATGTAGGAGTCACAGGATACTTACTAAAAGAAACATCAACTCCTCCAATATCATCTGACCCTTTATGGCAAGGAACTAAACCAACAACTTATGTATTCTCATCCACTGGAGCAAAGACTTTGTATTCTTTTGTCAAAGACTCTGCTGGTAATGTGTCAGTAGTATCATCTAGTACAACAACGATTAATCTCGTTGTTGTTACAGTCCCTAGTGTCCCCACATCAGTCAGCGCTTCATCTAGTAATGCATCAGCCACAGTTATATTCCTAGCTCCTGCTTCCAATGGAGGAAGTCCTATCACTGGCTACACTGTTATATCAATCCCAGCCGGTGGAACAGATACAAATGCTGGATCTATATCTCTTTCACATTCAATCATTGGATTAACTAATGGAACATCATATACATTCACAGTTAAAGCTACTAATTTAATTGGTCAATCAGTTGCATCTGTAGCATCAAGTGCAGTGACTCCAAATGCACCGGTAGACATCACTCTTCCAACTATCTCCTCCTTTATCATTCCATCAACTTCAACTTCACTAACTGTCCCCATTGCTACTTTTAATTCATCTGACAATATAGGAGTTACAGGCTATCTATTAAAGGAAATGCCAACTCCACCTCTATCTAATGATGTAGGATGGCTTGGAATTAAACCAACAATATATGTATTCTCTTCTCCTGGATCTAAAACTCTCTATGCCTTTGTCAAAGACTCTGCTGGTAATGTATCAACCGGAGCCAGTGGTGCAATCAATATTACTCTTACTGCCTCTATATACTATGTCTCTTCTACTGATGGAAACGATATTAACTGTACAGGGCGAGATAACACTCCCTATATTTCAGGAACCAATCAAGCTTGTCCTTTTAAAACTCTTACTAAAGTAAATACCCTAACTCTCTCTCCTGGTAATTCAATTCTCTTTAAAAAAGGTGATACCTTTTATGGAACAATTACTGTCTCTCAATCAGGATCAGCAGGGAATCCTATTACTTTCTCTTCGTATGGAAATGGAGAGAAACCTGTTGTTACGGGGTTTACGACTGTATCAGGTTGGACTAATGAAAATGGAGGGATTTATTCTTTTCCTCTTTCGTCAGAAGAGCAGACAAATACTGTTGTTATTGATGGAGAATTGAAAGGCATGGGCAGATGGCCTAATTCTGATTTTTTAACTATTGATGCTGTTCCTTCTGATAAGGTTATTACTGATAATGATCTTTCAAGTAGTCCTAATTGGTCCGGTGCAGAAGTAGTAATAAGAAGAAACGACTGGGAATTAAATAGATATCTTATTACGAATCATAATAATCATACATTGACGTATGAATCTATAGATGGTTCAGCTACATTAGCAAAATCTAATTATGGTTATTTCATACAAAATGATTTACGAACATTGGATTCATTTGGTGAATGGTATCATGATATTAATTCAGGAAAGTTCTATATGTATTTTGGTGGCGTTGCTCCTTCATCAAGGGTCGTGAAAGTTGCAACAGTGAAAAAATTGTTTTATGCTCATACTAATGATTATATTATTGTTGATGGATTATATTTTACCGGATCCATCGATATGGGAATACAGTATTATTGGGGTTCTGAATATGGTGTGGTAAAGAATAATGGTGTATCTTTTTCTGGATCGGACTGTATACGTTATTCTGGAAGTTATGGCATTATAACCAATAATGATGTAAATAATTGTGTGAGTAGTGGTATAGGAGCATATTATAATGGTACAAATAATATTATAACTTTCAACACCATCAGTAATGTTGATTTGGTAGAAGGATTGTATAGATCGATAATTGGTGTTTGGGCTCCTCGAGCTGCAATAGCAGTAGAATATAATGATGCGCTTGTTCAGTATAATTCTATAAAAAATGTTGGATATATTGGAATATATTTTACTCGTATCAATAATGTGACAATAGATCATAATGTAATTAATAATCCTTGCCAGTTACTTGATGACTGTGGTGGTATATATACTGATGGTAATCATGAATCAGCTTTAATTTCTAATAATCTTATTTTTAATTCTAAAGGGAATACAAAGGGGACTAATCATGAAGATACTTTGTCAGAAGGGATATATCTTGATGAACATACTTCAGGAGTTAGTGTTCTTAATAATACTGTTTCAGGGTCGACGAATTCAGGAATAAAATTTCACATGTCAGCAAATGATGTTGTTAAAGATAATATTTTTTATAATAATAAGGTCGGAATAAATTTTGAGAATTGGCAAGGAGTTAATTATATAAGTGGGAATGTTCTCGAAGGGAATATGTTCATTGCAAAGGACCCTTCACAATTAGCACTACGATTTAGGACAACAGTTAATGAGATTCCTTTATTTGGGACTGCAAATAATAATTATTATGCACGTCCAATTGATGATAGTAATGTTTTTTATGTAGGACAGCCTTCAATAGGAATTATTTATCAAACATTATCTCAATGGCAAACCTTCTCCGGGCAAGATACCAATTCTCACAAATCTCCAGTTGGTATCACTGACGTAAATGATATACTATTTGAATACAATACCTCTCTCGCGCCAAAAACAATATCTCTCACCGGTAACTACGTAGACATAACCGGAGCAGTAAAGAGTGGAACAATTACAATCCCTCCATATTGTTCTATTGTTTTGATTAAACAATAGTTTTTAATATAGAGATAGGGCAATTTATAACAGTTTGGTATTAATGCTATAATCAAGGAATCCCGTTAGAAGCCGCGGTCGCAGTTTATAATGAGGGTATAAGTTTTTTTTAATAATATAGGTTAATTAAAGTAGGTTTGTGTTATTTATTTAATGACTGTGATCTGCTTCTAAACGGTATGAATATCGGCGTATTTGACTCAGGACTCGGAGGGCTTTGGATGTTAAAGCATTTACGAGAAGAATTACCAGAATATAATTATATATTTTTTGCCGACCAAGCAAATATGCCATATGGCTCTAAATCGAGAGATGAGCTTTTTCTAATAGCAACTAAAGCTCTCGATTTTTTGTATGGAGAAAAAAATTGTGCAGGAGTTATTCTAGCTTGTAATACTGTCAGTTCTACTATTTACAGCAGACTAAGAGACTGGAAAGATGAAAAATATTTTGGGAGGATTCTTTTTGGTATTGTTCATCCGACTGTTGGTTCTCTTGATAAGGATAAACTAACTGCGATTTTTGCTACCCCTCGA
The DNA here is from genome assembly GCA_038219305.1 of Minisyncoccia bacterium. Taxonomy (GTDB): domain Bacteria; phylum Patescibacteriota; class Minisyncoccia; order Phycocordibacterales; family UBA9973; genus UBA8515. The sequence goes on from JBBRJM010000016.1 coordinate 5,542, forward strand.
ACTTGTGAATCAGATGTATATGAGGATTTTTTGAAAGCTAATATTAAAAATTATAATAAAATTCCTATGACAGAGCTAGCTTCACTTGTAGAAAGTAGGGGAGATACAAATACTTATATTGCTTCTTTTAAAGAAATGGTTCCAATAGAAACAGAGATGGGGGCTCTACTTTGTACTCATTATGGAATTGTTCGAGATGATTTTAAAAAGGTATTTCCAAATATAAAAAGATGGGTATATCAAGAAGAAATAATCCCTAATTATATTAAAAATTATTTTAAAGAATTTCCAGAGAGGGAAGCCTTCTTTGCTCATGATAAAATTTTGCAAATATACGTCACAAAAGAAAGTGAAATCTTTAGTAAATATATAGATGATTGGTTTGGAAATAATTTAAAAGTAAAAATTGTAAAATCTTAATTTGCGATATAATTAATATATGAGTAATTTTTCATTTGATGAAGCATATAAAAAATTAAATAAGAACCAAAAAGAAGCCGTTGATACAATTGATGGTCCTGTAATGGTTGTGGCGGGTCCAGGTAGTGGAAAGACTCAAATATTATCACTGCGAGTGGCAAATATTCTAAAAGAGACTGATATCCCACCTCATGGTATTTTATGTTTGACTTTTACAGAGGCCGGCGCTGTTAATATGCTAAATCGACTAAAAACGATGATTGGCATTGAAGCCTACAAAGTAAATATCTTTACTTTTCATGCTTTTGGGACAAATATTATAAGTCGTTACCCTGAATATTTTTTTAATCATGCTAGTCTTTCTCCTGCTGATGAATTAGTCCAAAGAGAAATAATGACAAAAATCTTAGAGTCATTGGATCACAAAAATCCATTTTCAAGTTTCCATAGTAACGAAGGCTATGTTTTTCTAAAAGATATTTTATCAAGGATCTCTCAAATTAAAAAAGCGGGTATTACTCCACTTGAGTTTAGTCTAATAATTGATAATAATAAAAAAATTATAGATCAAATGAACTCTACTTTAGGAGAGGTTTTTAAAGAGAGACTCTCAATAAAGATTTTCCCTAAAATAGAAAATTTGATTAGTATTTGGGAAAAAATTGAAGTTCCATCATTCCCATCTGATTATTTTAAACCAATATCTATTTCTTTAATTTTTTCTTTAAAAAAGGCATTGACTGAATCTCAAGAAGAAGGGAAAACTGGTCCAATTGGTGAATGGAAAAAGAAATACATGATTGGAACCAATGAAAACATTACTTTAAAATCTTTTGAAAGCCAAGGAAAATTAGAAAATCTAGGATTGATATATAAAAAATATAAAGAAGAATTATTCGAACGTGGTTATTATGATTATGACGATATGATATTAGAGGTCATTGAAGCAATCAGAAAAAATGAAAATCTGAAAGCCGAATTACAAGAGCAGTTCTTGTATATTATGGTTGATGAATTTCAAGATACCAATGATGCGCAAGTTAGATTAATTCGTCTTTTAGCTGATAATCCAGTCAATGAAAAAAAACCAAATATTATGGTTGTTGGTGACGACGATCAGGCTATCTATCGTTTTCAAGGAGCTGATATTTCAAATATAAAAGATTTCCATTTAATTTATGATGGAGTAAAGATTATTGTAATGACAGAGAATTATCGTTCAGGTCAAAATATTTTAGACTTAGCTAGAAATATTATTGTAACTGGAGAAAATAGGTTAGAAGATATAGTAGAAGGGATAAACAAAAAACTAATATCAAGTGGTGATGAAAACAAAGGATATTCTGGTGATATTAAAAAATTAAAATATAAAACGAAAGAACATCAATATCATAATATTGCTTTACGGATAAAAAATCTGATTAAAGAAGGTCATGACCCTAAAGAAATTTCGGTCATATCTCGTAAACATAGGGAGTTAGAAAATTTAGTTCCGTATATGCATTATTATCAGGTCCCGATTGTTTATGAAAAACAACAAAATGTTTTAGCGACACCACATATTCATCAGTTAATTACGATGTGTCAGTTTCTTGAATTGGCTCAAAGCGAAGCTCCATCTTCGGGGGATGTTTTAATGCCAGAGATATTATCCTATCCTTTCTGGAATATATCTCCACGAATAATTTGGGATATTTCTTTGCATGCTAAATCTCGAAGAAGTGACGAAGGTGCTGATATTCCCTGGCTTTCTGTGATACTTGAATATGAAGATAAAAAGATTAAAGAGATTGGAGAATTTTTTATTGCATTGATAGCTCGTGCTAGATATGAACCGGTTGAATATATACTCGAGAGTTTGATTGGAGCGAATGTTCCACTTTCTCCGGACAATGAGACAGATGAATTTATCACAGAAATTGATAATATTAAAAATAAATTTACCAGCCCATACAAAGATTATTATTTTAGTAAAAATAAACTTGAAAATAATAAACCTGAATACTTGAGATTTTTATCTGGGCTTAAATTCTTTATTAATGCACTTCGTAATCATAAAGGTCAAAGTTTGTTGAAAGTTTCTGATTTGGTTAATTTTGTAAATATTCATGAGAGTAGTGATATTCTTCTCAATGATACTAGTCCATTTACTGGAGCCGAAAATGCCGTTCAATTAATGTCAGCCCATAAATCTAAGGGTTTGGAATTTGAAACAGTTTTTCTTCTTTCTTGTCAGGATGACAACTGGTCAAAGAGTGGTATGCGAAATAAAATAAGATTACCAGAAAATCTACCGATTGATTTAGCTTCTGATGAATCTGATGACGATTTGCGACTTTTTTATGTAGCCATGACGAGGGCAAAGAAGAATCTTTATTTATCAACTTATTCTTATACAAATGATGGTGATGAATCAGTCGAGGTGAAGTTTTTGAGCAACGATTTAGTTGAGAATGATAGTGAGAGTCAAAATGAAGATATAGATACAAGTTCAATTCTTGAAACGACAACTCCGAATTATACTGATAAAGTTTATATTGAAAGTGAAAAAGCTTTTCTTTCACCTCTGGTTGAAAATTACAAGTTAAGTGTTTCTCATTTTAATAATTATTTGAATCTTGTTTATGGTGAAGGGCCTAAAACTTTTTTTGAACAAAATTTAGTTCGTTTTCCTCAGCCAATGAGTGTTTCAAATATTTTTGGTTCAGCAATCCATAAATCTATTGAACTCTCTCTTTTAAAATATAAAGAAACAGCTATTTTTCCTAGTAAAGATGAGGTTCTTAGTATTTTTAAAAGAGACTTATTAAGAAAAAGAATTTCAGAATTAGATTTAGAAAAGTATTTAAAACGTGGAATAGAATCCCTGGAAGTCTTTTATGATCAAAAGATGAAAGATTTACTGATAACTGATAGAACGGAAGTTGATTTTGGAAATGAAGGAGTCTTTTTAGATAAGGCTCATATTACTGGGAAGATAGATTTACTTAGAATTTTAGATGATAACTTGATTGATGTTTTTGATTTCAAGACAGGGGATTTTATTGCTGAAAAAAATAAATCAGAAAAAGATAAACTAAAAGAATGGAGTTACAAGAACCAGATAATTTTTTATAAATTACTTATAGAAAATTCTAAAAATTATAAGAATTATAAAATGAGAAATGGTATTTTTTTATTCGTTGAGCCTGAAATAGCTAATGAAGAAGTTACTATTCACGAAAGTCAGATAGAATTTACTGATGAAGAATTAAATAGAACTAAAAAATTAATAGAAATTATTTTTAATAAAATCAAAAATCTAGATTTTGTAAATATAGATGCTTATCCTAAAACAATGAAGGGGATAATTCAATTTGAAGAAGACCTCCTCTTGGGAGCTGAGCTCCCAAGTAAATAGTATTAAATAAGTATTAAATATTTAAAATAAAATGAGAAATATAAAATTTGTACTAAAAGAGTTTTATCATATCTATAATCGTGGAACAGATAAACGAGAGATATTTTTAGATAAAGAAGATCTTTATCGTTTCCTGCAATATTTAGAGTTATTGAATTCTGTTGAAATAATAGGGAGTGTGTACGAGAATTCTTTCAGAAAAAATAAACTTGGAAGCTCAGCTCCCAAGTTGGTAAATATTATTGCTTATTGTTTAAATCAAAATCATTTTCATTTTATTTTAGAGCAGATAGAAGAAGACGGTATTTCAAAATTTATGCATCGTATCTCTACGGGTTATACAAATTATTTTAATAAAAAAAATGAAAGATCAGGATGTCTATTTCAAGGTAGATATAAAGCAAAACATATATTTTCAAATGAGTATTTACTTCATCTTGGAGTATATGTAAATCTAAATAATAGAGTTCATGAGGGAATGAATAAAGAATGGATGGAGTTATTACCTTTTTCTAGTTTTAATGAGTATATTAATAGTAAAAATAGAGGAATTTGCAATAAAAACATAATTCTTGGTCAATTTAAAAATAGTAAAGAATTTTCTAAATATTGTTTTGAAATTTTACCAATAATTAAAAAGAGAAAAGAAGAAATGAAGGGATTTGACAAAATCTGCATTGAGTAGTACTTGGGAGCTCAGCTCCCAAGTGAGGGTTTGAGATGTAAGAGCAAAATGCTATATTTTATAAATAAATATGGAAGATAATGAAATGAATGAACAATATAAAAAAGGAAGTTTACATCCACTAACCTTGTCGACTAACTTGGCGGTTTCGATTTTTCGTGATCTTGGTTTTGAAGTGGCACTTGGTCCTGAAATAGAGGATGATTGGCATAATTTTGGAGCACTCAATTTTCCTGATAACCATCCAGCCCGCGATATGCAAGATACTTTTTTCATTAAGGGTCGCGATGGTATTGTATTGCGGACTCATACTTCCAATACCCAAATTAGATATATGGAAGAAGTGGTGAAATCCGGAGGTAAGCCGCCATTTGCGATTGTTGTCCCGGGGAAAGTCTACCGCAACGAATCAACCGATTCAGGTCACGAAATGCAATTTCACCAAATTGAAGGTCTAATGATCGGAACAGATATATCAGTCGCCAATATGAAAGGAGTACTTCTGGAATTTTTTAAAAGATTTTTTGAAGGGGAGATTGTTGACATCAGAATCAGGCCGAGCTTCTTTCCATTTGTTGAACCTGGTTTTGAAATTGATTTAAAAAAAGGAGAGAAGTGGTTTGAACTCCTTGGAGCTGGTATGGTCCATCCAAATGTTTTAAAAAATTGTGGAATTGATGGAAAAGTTTACCAAGGTTTTGCTTTCGGTGTTGGGCTCGACCGACTTACAATGATGAAATATAAAATTCCCGATATCCGTGTCCTTTATCAGGGAGATCTTAGGCTTAATCAATTCTAATCTATGGAACGAACTAAAGAAAACAAAATAACAGAAAATAAGAATGAAATAAAAGAAAAAAATGAAGTTATTTCTCCTGAGCTTAGTGTAGAAATAGGTAAATTTTATGAGGATATTCTGAGCAAAATTAAACCCGATGACTTCAATGAATTTGATATCTTAAACACAAAGAATGGAATTGAGGGAGAAAAAAGTTTTTATTTAAAAGTTTTAAGTTCATTGATTAGTGCAAAAGAAGAAAATAAAGGAAAAGAAATAGTAGCTTTGTTTGATATAGACGAAACTTTAGTTCACTGTAAACAAAAAAGTGAAAAAGAAATTGAAACTATCATTAGACCAAGTTCTCTTCCTTTATTAGAAAAGTTAAATTTTAATGGTATTAAAATTGGCTTTATTACAAGTAGGTCAGAATTAACCTCTCAATTAGATAACAATTTAAATAAATTTAAATCATTTGTAAGTGAGTCATATTTATTCTCTTCAAGAAGATTTTCTTATACAGAACAAGAGGAAAAATCCATAAAAGAAAAATGCCCAGAAAGACTCAAAGATAGACTCTCAATCGGTGATTTTGAAAAAATTTTGTTTTTAAAGAGTTTAATTTCTAAAGTAGAAAATGGTGATAAAATTTTTGTTCCCATTGATGATTTAAAATATCCTATGTTGTTTAGATATGGTGTCGCTTTAGAAAATAATGAAAAGTTTATTATTTAATTTATGAAAATTTCTTACAATTGGTTGCAAAAATATTTTATCGAAAAACTACCCACACCAGAGGATCTCTCAGGGGGGATTATTTTTCATGCTTTTGAAATTGAAGAAATGGATAAAGTTGGAGATGATACTATTTTTGAAATTAAAATCTTACCCGATCGGGCTCATGATTGTCTATCACACTGGGGAATTGCCAAAGAAGTTTCAGTCATTTTTAATAAAACGATTGCAATTCCTAAAATTCGCGAAACTGTTTTTCCTGAAGCCGGTATTCGTCAGGATATTAGAGGAAATCTTGAGATTGTTGTTAATGATAATAATTGTCGCCGCTATATGGGGAGAATTATTAAAGGAGTGAAAGTTGGCCCATCACCTTTGTGGCTTTCGAAGGCCCTCATTTCAATCGGCCAGAAATCCATTAACAATATTGTTGATGCCACAAATTATGTTATGTTTGATATCGGAAACCCAATCCATGCCTTTGATTTGGATAAATTAGCTAGCCCTAAAATTATTGTCGAGCGGGCAGTCGACGGCGAGAAATTAACACTTCTAGATGGTAAAGAAGTGACACTCAACTCTTCTATTATGACGATTCGCGATAATAAAGATGTTTTAGTCGTCGCTGGTGTCAAAGGTGGTAAGAAAGCCGAAATTGATAATAATACTGTCAATATAATGATTGAAGTTGCCAACTTTGATCCCGCCTCTGTTCGTCGAGCAGCTAAGAGTCTTTCAATATTTACTGATTCAACAAAGCGCTTTGAAAATGAGATTTCACCAGAGCTTGCCCCTCTTGCCATGGACCATGTCACTGATTTAATTTTACAAATTGCCGGCGGAGAAGCATATCAGATTATTGATGTTTATAATAATAAAGAAGAAAATAAAATTGTTTCGTTACGACAGGAGTATTTAAATCGGATGCTTGGAATAAAAATTAGTAAAGATGATATAGATAATATTCTCGAACGATTCGGTTATGTCTTTTTAGAAGATGGGGGAGAGTATCAAATAACTATACCTCCATTTAGACTAGATATTAATGAGCCGCACGATATGGTGGAGGAGATTGGACGAATATACGGTTACGATAAAGTAACGCCAGCATTACCTGTGATTTCCTTTGAAACAAAAGAAAATAAAACTTGGGAGAATATTAATAGAGCGCGCAATTATTTTACAAATACTGGATATCGAGAAGTTATGACTTATACATTTACAAGTCATGGCGATGTGGAAGTGATGGCTTCAGCTTCAGATAAAAATTTCTTGCGTCAGAATCTTTCTGATGGAATTAAAAAATCTTATGAACTTAATAAATTAAATGTAGCCTTAATCGGCAATTCTGAAATTAAAATTTTTGAAATCGGAACAGTTTTTCCAAACGGTAAAGAAATTATTAATGTCTGTTTTGCCAATAAAAAAGAAATTAAAGAAACGAGTCTCGATGAATTTGTCTTAAGAGATGAGTTTAAAGATTTTTTGACACAGTCAAGCGAGCCTGTTTCATTCGAT
>JBBRJM010000017.1:0-12218 GCA_038219305.1 Minisyncoccia bacterium
GTTCTCAAAATTTTAAAAACATAGTCAATTTTTTCCTGAACTTTCTCAGTCTGCTCCAAATAGAAGTCAGTGAAATAGTGTTTGTGAAAAATAATTTGTCTTTGTTTATTCATACTACAAAGTTAACTCAAAAGTTATCAACATCCAAGATATTTATAAAATATTTTTTAAAAAGTTTTTTTTACACTTAGTGCTAACAGTTGCGTTTACCCACCACTGCCCAGTTAAGAAGTAACAGCTGACTTTTTAAAGAGTGAAAAAAAATTAAGAGTCTTAAGGGTGTGTTTCTGTAAGTAATGCTGATGTTAAATCAGTTTTGCCACAGGAAGCAATTCGTAGGGCAGCAAGGGTCAAGCTACAGCAGGCTTGATACGTGGCAAGAAGCTTTAATAAGTACTTAAAAACCAATATTATATAGCACATATTATCAGTGGCATTTATCTTAGTTTTATTGTAATAACCAATCTACAACATTTAATTTTTGAATACCATCTATATTTGTATTATCATAATCGAGTGTAAGAAGATATTTTGGATAATTGTCTTTGATGTTTGTAAATGACGAAATCTCTCTTTTGAATGTTTTTTCGTCATTAACAGTAAAGGCGACTTGATAATATTCTCTTTCATTATTGGGCTTTTGCACTATAAAATCAATCTCTTTGTCATTGTGTTTACCTACATATATTTTTCCTCCACGTCTAAGTAATTCAAAATAAACAACATTTTCCAGTTTATGACCTAAATCAGTATCGTATTTATTGGTTGCTGTAATATTTTTTAATCCCAAGTCTACCACATAATATTTTTGATTTGTGCTAAGTAGTTCTTTACCCTTTACATCGAAACGATCGGCGGCATAAACAATATATGATTGAGTAAGAAAATCTAAGTATTTGATAACGGTGTTGTGAGATATATTTTTTGATGAATTTTTATTTAGTTCTGTAGCAATGTTTGTTGGAGAAATATATGACCCAATAGAATCAAACAAAAAACTAATAACTCGATGAAGATTATTTGTATTTCTCAATTTGAATCGTTGGGCAATATCTTTTATAATAACTGTATCGTAAATGGATTGAAGGTAATCGTTTACCAAATTTTTATCACTTTGAGCAAGTGTAACTGCCTCAGGGAAGCAACTTTCATTAATATATTGACGAAAAAGATGGTCAGTATTCTTTTCTTCTTTATTTGCCAAAGTATATTCTTTGAATGAATATGGTTGTAGATTAATCGCAATGTATCTTCCAGTTAAAAGTGTTGCTAACTCGCTTGAAAGTAAATAAGCATTTGAGCCGGTTACATATAAATCTATATTCTTTTTTCTAAATAAACTGTTTATCAATTTCTCAAAATCGTTAATTAGTTGCACTTCGTCTAAAAATACGTAATACTTTTTATCTGTATTTACATGCTCGATTATTTCATCATATAAAGTTTCCCAGTTTGTGAGGTGAAGATTTTCTCGTTCCTCAAAATTGAGAAAAATAATATTCTCAGAAGAAACTGCACTTGATAATAATTCATTTTTAAAAGCTTCTAAAAGCGTTGACTTTCCACAACGTCGTATGCCAGTAATAACCTTTATCAAATTTTTGTCTTTGAGTTTTCTTAATTTGTTTAGATATGTTTCTCTTGTTATCATTTATATTTTCTTACAAAGATACATCTTATTGACGAAACATCAAAATTTCACATACTTTCGTCATTAAGTACCCTTTGCTGATGTTGAATCTGTTTTTCCACACGATGCAATTCGTGGGGCAGGGAAAAATCATATTTTGGTTTCTCTACATTATTACTGCCATCAATGGGATGTTGTTTAAAATAGTTTTCAACCCTTGGAGATTCCAATAGCTATATTCGACGGATTTCTCCGCCTGATTTCATTCATTTCCAACAACGTTCTTGTTGTAGAGACGCGGCATGCCACGTCTCTACTGATAAGGTATGCGTGGAAAATCTATTTATTTTAATATGGATGTCAGGTGGAAGATACCGATCAAATATAACGATTTATTGGTAAGACTTCCTTTTAGCTTCGACATAGCGATGACGATATGCCGAACAAATGCAGCATCTTATATGCTAAGGGCAACGGAGATTAGTGTTTATTTAATAGCTAATCAAGCTCTAAGTCTCTCAAATCTTTTTTTAATTCAAGCCGTTTCTTATTTTGCTCAATAGTAGCATGCAGTTTTTGTTTTAGTACTTTTTTGTCGGGCAGTTCTGTAAGATATTCAGCGATTTTTATTCCGGCATTTTCTAATTGCAACAATTCAATTTGCTCGTTATTTCCTTCTGAGCAAAGAATTAGACCCAATGGAGTTTCTTCACCTGATTGCATATCGTATTTCTCAAGCCATCGAAGGTACAGTTCCATTTGTCCTTTGTAAGCAGCTTTAAACTTTCCTAATTTTAAGTCAATAGCGACCAATCTTTTCAATTTTCTGTGATAGAAGAGTAAATCAAGTTTAAAATCTTCGCCATCAATAATCATTCTCTTTTGCCTTTCAACAAAAGTAAATCCATTACCTAATTCTAAAATAAACTGTTCTATTTCTCGTAAAATCGCATCTTCGAGCGTTCTTTCCGAATAAGTGTCTTTTAAACCTGTAAAGTCAAGAAAATAAGGGTCTTTGAAAACTAAATCGGGAGTTAATTTGTCAGTTTCTTTTAAGGCATTCAGTTCTTCTTTTATCAAATCATCAGGTTTTTTACTCAATGCAGTACGTTCAAAAAGCATACTGTCAATTTTCTTACGAAGAGTTTGAACGCTCCATCCTTCAATACGGCACATTTGAGTATAGAAATCACGTTGCAATTCGTCTTTTATTGGAATTAGCAACTTAAAATGCGACCAGTTTAATTGTCGCCACAGTGTAGCGACAATTTGTTCATCGTTAAAAATCTGAGCGAATTGCATCATCCTGCGTAAACTCTTTTCTTCAAAACTTCGTCCATATTCAACTGTCAATTGTCGTGCTGCCGATACGACAATTTGTTTGCCATATTCAGCTCTCTGATTATCAAGTATTTCGTTGTTTATTCGTTTACCCACATTCCAATATGTAATAGTCATGGTGGCATTGGCAGCGTACGCTAATTGATTTTTGCCATTCTCAATTAATGCAACTAAATCAGCTATCAAAAGATTGTTTGATTTTTCTATTTCCATAAATTTACTCCTTGAATATGAGTTATATATCATTCAATTGTTATAACAAAGTTACAAAGATATTATAAATAATTCTAACTGTAGTGGCTTATTATTGTACATATAACTGATTAGAGTGTAATTCCAATTTACAACCGAAAAAGATATAAATAAATAACCGTGAGATTCTTATTGTAGAGACGCGGCATGCCACGTCTCTACTGCCGCGTCTCTACTGATAAGGTATGTGTGGAAAATCTATTTATTTTAATATGGAATTCAGGTGGAACATGCTGATCAATGATAACGATTTATCGGTAAAACTTCCTTTTAGCACGACGAAGTCTGGAGACTTCGCCGAACAAATGCAGCATCTTATACACTACGGCCAACGGGGGTTATAGTGATGGCTTGTGGACTATTGTAATTTGCTTACAAATAGGGATGTTTATAACTCGTCAATATTCCAAAATTCATAAAAAAACAATTCCTTTTTTTTTGTTATTGCAACTTCAGAATATGTATTTTCAGATGAAATTAAATTTTCTAAAAAATTAATGGTTTTCATAATATATTGTCTTGTATAAGAATCAATATTATGACTATTTGATCCTTTAAATGTTCTATTTAATCGATCAAATTGAATTGAAACAAAATCTGTTTCGATTCCTGAAGATATGTTTTTTTGAGAACCTAATTTACCCTCAATAATATATAGATATTTTGTTTTAATTATATTGAATGAGAAATGAAAATCCCATGAAAGATATGCAATATAGAACTCATCAGTAAATTCTTTAAGTCGTTGGCTAACAATATCAAGAAGCTGTTTTTTTGAAATATTATTCTTATAAAACAAGGATATTTCATTTTGACCATTCCTTTTGCATGTTCTTAAAGTCCAACCAAATGGAGCTACCGTGTCAAAGAATAAGTTATTTAATTGATTTATTGAATCAATACGAATAAAATGTGGAACAGGAAAACCGTGTTCTTTTAAATAAACTAAGCCATTATATCGGTTAGTATTTACCATAAACAATCTCTAATGCTTTAGATGTCCTTTGACTAATGCTTCCCGACAAAACGATTGGATTAATTTTATAAATATCAAACAATTTACATAAGGTAATATCTACACTTTTTTGATAATTAACATCAGATGGTCTAACATTATCCAATTCAAGAGGAAACTCTATAGGAATATAAAAATAGTAATCGAAACGTTTTGATTCAGCAAAAACAATTTCTTCAACAAGTTCAATGTATTTAGGTCTAATTTTCAATGAGTTATTGGTTTTAATATAAGCAAGGAGGTCAATCAATGACCTATCTGATATTAAAACATCTGAACAAACTGTACGTTCATGAAAAAGGTATTCTTGAACATAATTTATAATACCCCATTCAGTTATGTTTTGGTTTAATAAAAAACCCTTAGATATTAGGATTCTTGCAATTTCTGGAATTAATGCGACATCTAAATCTGTTATAGATTCAATTAATTGATTAGCAAGCGTAGTCTTGCCAACAGAATGAGTGCCAGATATAGATATTGATATAGACTTCATAAGCTTAATCTTTAATTTTATTGTATTGGCGTTTCATAGCCATTGCACCAATTTCTTGACTATTATGTGTTTCCGATATTACTGTAAAATCTGCATGCAATTTGGACATATTTTCAATGATAGCTTCATACCTTGGATGATATAAATCATCTGACTCTTTTTCATTAAAAAGATTTAAAAATTGTTGGTTATTGGTTGGATATTTATCGTCAAGCGCTTTATGAGTTATTTCTCCTTTAGGACCATAATCTATTGGTGTATAGTGAAAATGGATTCTGCTTTTTGGATTGAATAAATCATTTTCCATCATCTGAATAAATAATTTATCAATAGAACCTTTAGATTCTAAACTGCCACCAGTGCGAGCGTGTACATGTCCGAAATCAATACAAGGAAAACACCCTTTAAACTGTTTTGATAACTGTATTATTTCTTCAATTGAACCTATTTGACCACGCTTACCTGCTGTTTCTAAAAATAAACCGATATGAGATTCCCCCATTTTATTAAAGAATGATTCCAAATTCTCTAATAATCTATCCATGACAATTATTGAATCTTCACCATAAAGTGGACCTGGATGAAGAACAATAGCATCAGCTCCCATTACATCCGCAAGCTCATATGTTTTCATTAAAGTTTCAATTGAACGATCAACTTTTAATTTATCATTTGAAGTCAAAACAATGTAATAGGCAGCATGAACAGATACCTTTATATTTAGATCTGAAGATAATGATTTGATTGTTTTACAATTTTCAATCTTAGTTTTCGGACCATAGGTCATTTGAGCCTCAAAGGCATCTAAGTCAAGACTTTTTATCCACTCAAAAATTTTCATTCTATCCTTTTTGAATGGAGTTTCTGTAAAAGCTATTGGATATCCTGCTACACCAAATTTGACCATATGAGTTCTCCTTGAATCTTTTTATTATTTTCAATATTTTTGTTAAGAAAGCCTCCTGCCCAAATATATCCAGAATACATAGCTTGAATGTACCCTCTTGATAATCCAGCAGCATCTCCAATTATATAAATATTATTTGAACCTATAATTGAGAAATCTTTTAAAAGTAATGGTTTTACCCAATAGCGATCAATAGCTGGACCATAAATTCGCAACGTTTCATCTTTTAAGTTTGAATGCAAAATGTTGTATTTTCCAATTAAAATTTTATTTAACAACTCAATTATTAATCTTTTGTGATCTTGAGTAGGAAAATGATTAATTAATTCTATGATTTCTGAGATCATTAATTTTCTATCATTTATTATTTTTACCTCTCCAATAATTAGCCGGTTTTTTGACATTTTATTAATTGCAGTACACCACTCTTCAATTTTCTCAGAACTTAACGGATTATTACTACGCACCATCAAAGCAATATTGTTTTGATGCTCAAAGGTATCTCCAAATGCTCCATCTGCAAAAAAAGAATTTCCAAATCTTACAGGTACAACTTTCCCTTGGTTATGGGCGCAAAATGTTCTCCCCGAACCATACTGTTTAAAAGTAAACTTAAACTTTGGATCAACTTGATAATAATAATTTTCGTTAAAATTATCTTTATTAGTTTCTATTCTAATTCCAATATCTTGTGTTTGCAGTGAATAAGAAATACCATTAATTTGAAAATATTCTTTAAGAAAACTGTGTGAAGAACGCCCACTTCCAATAACTAATTTATCGGCTAAATACTCATTCCCATTATTAGTTACAATAAGGGTTTTAGCATCTAAATTTGTTATTGAAACAACTTGACAGTTTGTAATGATATAATCTTTAAGCTTGTTTGTAAGTAAATTAATCATTGCGGAAAAATCCTTTCTATCTAATACATCAGAATTGTAGTTCTTTTTATTTTCAAAAATCTCATAACTATTGTTTAGTGTGGGATCAATATAATTTGACATTAAACTTCTCAAATAATTGAAAGCTGATTCCATTCCAAATTTATTGGTTTTGTCAATAATTCCGCTACTCGCAGGGAAATAGCAAAGTTTATTCCCATTTAAAGCATTAGCACCGCCAACTCCTTCAACCGTAGAACAACCTTTATTACAAAAATTGCATGTAAAATTCTCAGCACCTTTACAAAACCTTTTTGATAATACTTCACCCTTTTCAAGGATAATGAAATCATCGTATAAATTGTCAATTAGATAATTTGCTGCAGTTAAATTGCTTACGCCAGCTCCAATGAATATGACTTTTATTTTTTTCATTTTCCATCTCCTTTCTGAATAGAATCAAGTTTATTATTTATGTTCTTTAATGATTCATTTAATTTCAAAACTTGCTTGTTAAGTTCATTGTTTTGCAGCTCCATATCATATACTTTTTGAAACGGATAGTCATCTTTTTCCATACTTTGTCTTGAAATATATGAAGCTAAACCAAAAGACAAAAGAACTGATAAGAATATAGAAGCTACACCAATTATAACAGTATATTTGAAACGATTCCCTTCTAATATCTCTCTATAACCTTTATCCATTTTCTCCTTTGTATCCTTTATTTCCTTAAGGAAGGTTTCAAGTGTTCCACTAATAGAATGATAATTTTCAAGAAACTGATCTAATGTGTCTAGTTGTATTTTCGTTTTTCTAGGTGGAGTAATTTTTGAAGTATAAGAGAATTCTGCAGTAAGTATTCTGTTCATCATTGGTATACATATTTCCTTATTGGATAAGTTGTGTAACAAACCAAATAAGCGTCCATGATAACCAGGTTCAATTTGTGTTCCTACTTGCAATATAAGTCCTTGTAATGCCCATTTTATTCTAAGATCAAATCTTCCAGCAACATTATTGGGCATTGAGACCTTTTCATAAGTAATAAAAACTATGCTTGTAAACGCAGGTATTCGAATAACATAGTTGTTTTTTTCACATGAATAGATTTTTAGTTTATCTCCTTTTCTATGTGGGCATTCAATTAAATTCGCTGTTTTGATTTTACTATTATCAATTTCTTCAGAAGGGAATGCATACTTCTCACCTATTCGGAAATCATAACTCGCATTGGAATAGCAATCTTCATCTTGTTTCTGATTTTCATCAAGCGATATTAATTTAAGGTCTTTAATCTCGCTAATAGTCAAAATCCCTTTTGGGCTATTATTAAGGACATCTTCAATTAGCTTTACTTTTTTTTCTGCCATTTTGTAGTTACTTAAGTATACGTTTAAAAATCATTTTCTCTTTTACATCTTCATATTCAGCAATAATACAATCACTTAAGTTAAAATCTGTTTTACCATAACGTTCATCTACAAATAATTCATTTTCATTAAATGTAAGAATATATTGAAATTGTTTTTCAGAAGAAAGTTCTAGAAATTTGTGATGCATATAATTCAAAGTGTTTAACATTGTGTTTGGAGCTATGCCATGATAAACACCATCGTGAATAAGAAAGTCTGGCAGTATTCTGTTTTGTCTTATTGTATTAAGGAAAACCATCAAATCATACGCAACTATTTTGAATCTAGCTTGCCCTAATGCTTCCGCTTTAGGAATTTTAATCTCCATTTTAAACGGAAGTTGTATCCTATTATACTTACTGGGAGTAATGTTAAAGTAGGCATCGTCAAAAGAATCATCCATGTATATTGTATTGTTCAGGATGTCAAGAAATAGTAATCGTAAATTATCAATTTCAAGCTCTAATTTTTTTAACTCAGAGGCTATATCTCTTTGAACTTCACTAATTGAAACGTTTAGGTTGTTTATTTTTTCTTGAATCTCATCAACCTGTTTAACTTTTTGAATGTTAGCTTCTAATGCAGACTTTTCTGTGATAAGTTGCTCGTAAGTATTTGTAATACTGTCCAGCGCACCTTTTTCTTTTAAAATATGATAAAGTTTGCTCCTTTCTTTTTCTAATTGGGATAAAGTATCAAGTGTGCTATTAATATCTAAACTAAGCTTCTTTTCTTTAATAACTAAAAATTTATTCCGATTTTCTAAGATTTCATTTTTAAAGTCAATTATATTATCAAGTGTTTTTGCAACCATATCTCCAAAACTTGATAACATTTCATTATACATTTTTTTGATATCTTGAGTATTAATATCTTTGGTGTATTGATAGCCTTCTCGAATCTTGCTTATTTTTTTGTTTAATGTGTGATATTCATCGAGTTTATCATTAATTCGTCTAGTTAAATCAGATAAATTTTGTTCTATATATTTGTAATTCTCAATGAACTCAAATTTAGAGATGCTCCTTTCAAGTAACGAAACTCTTTTCTCTAATGAACTTTTTTCACTCCGGAATTCTTCTATTGATTTTCCATAATCAGATTTTATACTTAACTCAATTCCTCTAACTGTAGTACTAAATTCATTATGTTCTGATGTTAGTTCTGAGAATCTTAAAATATTGTCATTTGGTAAATTTAAAAGATAAAAATTATATATAGCAACTTCTTTTACATTAGCATTATACTTTAAAAAATTTAGAGGTTCAAATCTTTTTTGATTATTTAGATCGTCCTTTACATAGAAATTCATCAATGTTCTGAAGCGATTTCCTTCAAAAAAAATCCTATTATTTTGTGTTGGGAAGAACTTATCAGTCAGAATTGCTTTAATTTCAGAAACACTATATTCTTCTAAATTATCAGGTCTTTCGCCAAACCCAACTTGGTTTTTTTTATGAAACTCTCTTCTAATAAAATAAGAGTTATTTGCAATTTTAAATTCCAAAACAATATCATGATTTTCATTACGTAAAAAGTCATATTTTTCTTGCAAGAAAATTTTTTGAGCAGTTTCGGAAAGGAAAGCATAATCAACCAATCTAATTAATGAAGATTTTCCAATTCCATTTTCTCCGATAGCATTTGTTTCACTAGAATGATGACCAAGTATAATATTAATACCTGGGTAGAATACTACTTCCTTTAAAATCAAGCCTGTATTTGAATATAGTCTTTTTAACATACTAAAATAATTGTTGTTGAATTGCTTGATTTCTATAAATTAGCTTTACACGAAAACCTTTTTTATCAATGAATCCCATACCATATAAAAAGGTAAGTGTATTGATAAACATATCTGATGTGCGTTTATCATCGGGAACTAGAAAAGTATTTAGTAAATCTTCAATTAATACATAATGTTTTTGATTTTTAAGTTCATTAATAATTTCAGAACCTAATACCATTATATTTAAAGTAAAATTACTTTCTGGATGTGGTAATATCATAACTCCTCCTCCGTTTTTTTCCCAATTAAACACTGTTCGAAAAAGAAAAACAAGATTGCTCCTATATAAAATAGGTATTCATCATCATTTAATTTGGAATATTGTCTTAAATAATTCTCTGTTAAGCTCTTTAAGCGGTTTTTAAACGATCCTGTAGTTGAGCTTTTGAAATCAAATAGTATTCGATATATAATTCTATCTTGTTCATCATCATCGTAACCCTTAAGAAGTTTTGAAATATTTTGAAAAACACCATTTTCAATAAAAAGTTCATATTCTGATAATGCTTCATTTATGTCTGATTTGCTATAGTTTAAGGCAATTTTTTTAGGTGTATAAATTGGCTTAGTATAGACAGTATTATTTTCAGTAAATTCGCAATCATTTAATAAATCATTAAGAATTTCCTTTATATATTCTTTTGAAAAGTATTCATTATCAATTCCTAAAAATTGACCCAATTTTCTTTGCTTTGAAGTTGATAATTCAAAAATTGTTTCTAAAATATTTAATATGCCTAGAACAGGTGCAGTTGAACATAACTCAGCATGTATTTTTGAAATTGCTTCTTGTGGTACTTCCAGATTAGAAATAAATGTCCAGTTTTGATATTGAGATTGTAAATTTTCTTGATAATTTAAGAAATCACTCTTCGCTTTCTTAAAGAATTCACGTAGCAAGTACTTGTCAGGCCCGTAGCACGCAATTACTCTTTTTTCGTTAAGTATAATTCCATCAGATCCCATGTCTTGAACTTTTCTAGGAGGAAGAAAACCATCGCTCCCGTATTTTAATAAATAAAGTTGAGTGACAAAATCTTGAAATCCAAACCCTTTTAGGCTTGATATTTGAGTTTTAAATTGATTATACAAAGGTGTATTCATAAAGCAAAGGTAATCAAAAAAAAGCAGAATGAAATAAAAGTTCTAAGTAAAATTATACTAATAACAATGTTTTGGTTTCAGCGTTGGTTTGTGTAGCTTTGGCATAAGTGCAATGTGGTTTTGAAATTGTAAAAAATATGCAGGCGAAAAAAAATAAACTTAAGTCTCGGCTCTCTGGCTTTGTCAATTTTCGTTTTTCTTTCCTTTCACAATGGTTTCCTTATATGCTTATCATTGTCACTACTTTTTTTTACACTTGGCGGTAACTTGTATATACCATCACCTAAACTTGAATTTAGGTGTACAATGTCAACTGTATATCGGCATGCATTGTACACTTTTTGTTTTTTCTCTTTGGTGTACAATATAATTTGCAAATATATTAAATTTTCGTTATATTTCATCAAATGAGATTAAAATATTTAATATACTTTTTTCGGCAATTTGTTTATAAACCTCACAATTAAAGCCATTTACCCTCATTAAAGAAATATTTCCTTAAATAAAACCGAATTTATGTAATTATTTGTTTTAGAATTTCTATATTTGTGGCAGTAATTGAGGGAGGCGAAAAATTTATATGCGTTTCACTTCAATTAGGTTGAATATCACAGTTTTACTGTGTTGCTGAAATGTTAATCAATAAACTATATAGTTATGGATAAATTTCGCACAACAATGCTGCCGGATGAGGTTTTAGATGGAATCATCATGAAACACGAGGGTCAAGCCGGTCAGCTGCTCACCACACTCGAAGAGGCTCAGGAAGCTAATCCTTTGAAGTATTTACCGCCCGATACGCTCACCAAAGTGTCGCAAAGACTGCGAATTCCTTATACGCAGGTTTATAGCGTGGCTACATTTTATTCGTTTTTCAACCTCCAACCGCAAGGTCGGCATACCATCATCGTTTGTCGCGGTACGGCCTGTCATACCAAAGGTTCAAAAGGCTTAATGAGCGAAGTAGCCAAAATTCTTAATTTTAGCTATGGTGAGGATGACGAAGAATCAAGCTTTACGACCTCGGATAATGAGTTCACTATTAAAACTGTGGCTTGCTTTGGGCAGTGTGCTCAGTCGCCAGTAGTAGCTGTGGATGGAAAAATTTATAGCTACGTCAATTCGCAGAAACTCATTCAGATACTCAAAAAGATTCATTGATTCATTTTGAGATTCCGCTGCCAACTTATACTTTCCTTTTCGTGAATCCTTAAATACTGACTTCGATGGATGCAACAATATTAAATAATTTGCAAATACAAAACAAGTATAGAATTTTACCAACTCAACCCATGCTAATGGTAGGGTTGGGCACCTGCGGCATAGGGAATGGCGCCGATCTTGTTTTTGATGCTTTACATAAAGAAATAAATAGCCAAGCTTAC
>JBBRJM010000018.1:0-12204 GCA_038219305.1 Minisyncoccia bacterium
GATTGTCTTCTTTATCAATAAAAGTATTTACATATAAAAGATTTCCAATATCTGGCTTTACTCCGAGTTCTTCTATTAACTCTCTACTCAGGCATTCTTTTGGATCTTCATTATACTCCAATTTTCCCCCTGGAAGACAAAAATAATTATTACTTACAATCCCAACCAAAAGTAATTTATCTTCATTTATAATAATACCTCTTACTCGAATAATTATTTGTTTGTATTTTCCCATTTTTTAATTATACCAAAATAGTTTCAAAAGTGCTGACTGGCTGTTTGGTACGTTGTTGGAACTTATTTGGTTAAATCTGAATTAAATTCAGAGTTCTTTCCTTAATAGAATCATATTTATCTTTTTGATTTGAATAGGCATAAAAACTAATAGAACCAAGTCCTATTCTAAGCTTATAGCAAAGTAATCTTTCTTTAAAATTTTCAATATTTTTATCTTTATAATAACTTTCTACTTCTCTTACTTTATCAGGGCTATTAATCCAGAATGTAATCCATGCAATATCATACAGAGAGTCTCCATATGATGAACCATCCCAATCAAAAACTCCAGTTACTTTTTCCCCATCTGATCTAACATTATTATTACCATAATCACCATGAATTAAATGTCTTTCCTCTGGGCAAAATGTAGCAAGGACGGTCCTTGTTATCTACTTGTTATCTAGTCATTGCTATCTACTTGCTAGCTGCCAGACTTGGAACGTGAGTACACTTCTCTCCTTCGACTAAAACTTTTTCGTCAAAAAGTTTTGTCTAGGCACCAGCTCATCTATTTTCTCTGGTGAGAAAATATGATTCCGCTGTTCTCGTCCAAGACGCAAATAAAGCAGTTTATTTGCTTCTGGCAGCAAAAAGGCCATACCTTTTTGCTGCCAGACTTGGATTCGAACCAAGTTAAATTGCTTCAGAGGGCCTGTTGTTGACTTTATTTGCAAAGCTGGGAGGCTTGGATTCGAACCAAGATAACTTCCTTCAGAGGGAAGTGTCCTACCATTAGACGATCTCCCAGCTTTGAAAACAAGATGACAACAATTTCTTCTAGAATCGGATGAAAAGTAAAGCAGATTACTTTTCATTTCCGCCATTAGACGATCTCGCAATATGTTAAATTCTACAAATCTATTCAAAAAAAATATTTTCTTAAATTAAAAAGACAACAATATTCTTTAATATCAACATATTACCACAATCTTGCGAAAAAACAATTTGAAAATCTAACTTATTTAGGGTACAATTATATTTATATGAATACAGATCCAATAAAAGAGATTAAGCATTTAACAGTTGATGATATTAAAAATGGTTGCGTGACCCTAACTGGAGATAACGATCAAGAGACGAAGTTATGTATGATCCAGAGCGAATTCAAAAGCGGTCTTGATGGTATTAAAGATAGTGCTCCTTCCGTTACATTTTATGGCTCGGCTCGAATTCCCGACGACCAACCAATTTACAAAAAAGTTCAAGCCCTGGCTTACCGCATTTCAAAAGAATTAAATTATGCCATCATAACAGGTGGAGGTGGTGGAATAATGGAAGCTGCTAACCGTGGAGCACATGAGGCTGGTGGCCGATCACTTGGACTGACTATCCGACTCCCCCACGAACAAAAGACTAACACCTATGTTAAAGAAGAGATCCCGTTTTACTTTTTCTTCGCCCGCCAAGTTTCAATGTCATATGCCACGGAAGTTTGTATTTTTTGCCCAGGTGGTTTCGGAACTCTCGATGAACTTTTTGAAATCTTAACTCACCTCCAAACGGGTAAGATTGGTAGTATCCCAATAATTCTCTATGGTTCTGATTTCTGGAAACCACTCCAAGGTTTCATCAAAGATATATTAGTAGAAAAATATAAAGTGGTCGAGGCTAATGATTTGAATCTTTATCGAATCACCGATGATGAAGATGAAATTCTCGACATCATTGCCGCAAGTAAAATTAGAGACGGAAGTGACTCTTTCTCATAATCAAAAAAATTAAGCGAGTAACTAATGAAAACTAAATAAAAGCCGCAAGCCTTTGGCTTGCGGCTTTTATTTAGTTTTATTCCATTATCATTTCGCTTATTTTGACTTTTTATTTTTACAAGCTTTAACAAAAGCCGAAAAAAGTGGATGCGGATCAAGAGGTCGAGCCTTGAACTCTGGATGAAATTGAGTCCCCAGAAAGAAAGGATGGACGCTCGTTGGCAATTCAGCAATTTCGCATAATTTACCATCAGGAGATAGACCTGAAAAGACCAGCCCTGCCCTTTCCAATTGCTCACGGTAGGCATTATTGACTTCATAGCGGTGTCTATGACGCTCGGAAATATCACTTATTTTATAGGCCCGTTCTGCCAAAGTCCCCTTCTTTAAATGAGCCGGATACGCACCGAGACGCATGCTACCTCCCATTTTTTTATTCTCAATCTTTTCTTTTTGATCAGCCATAACATCAATAACTAAATCTTTAGCCGAGGGATCAATCTCTCTGGTTGTCGCATTCTTTAATTTCAAAACATTTCGGGCATACTCAATGACGAGTAATTGCATTCCATAGCAAAGTCCAAAGTAAGGAATTTTATTTTTACGAGCAAAATTAATGGCCATAATAATTCCTTCGATTCCACGAGATCCAAAACCACCTGGGACAATAATTCCATCAAATTTGGCTAACTTCTTAATTGATTTTGGATCTTTCTCAAAATCCATGGACGAAATCCAAGTTAGAACTGGTTTAACACCAACTAAATAAGCTGAAAATTTAATTGCTTCAATAACAGATAAATATGAATCCGAAAGAGTGAAGTCACCAGTATTAAAATACTTTCCAACGATAGCAATATTTATTTCACTGCCTTTTATATGACTTGATTGAGCAAATTTCTTCCACCGTTTTGATCCTTCGTTATCACCTCTATCACAAACCATATTAACGGTATCACAAATCATATCTCCGAGACCTTCCTTTTCAAAATTAACGGCAATATCATAAATACTATCAACATCGGGTGCCGAGATTATATGTTCTTCTGGTAAATTACAGAACATCGAGATCTTTTCTTTACGCTTTGCATCTAGGGCAACTTTACTTCGCGCCACAATAATATCAGGCTGAATTCCAGAAGCATTGAGTGTCCTAACAGCGTATTGAGTAGGTTTTGTTTTCATCTCGCCAACTTTTGAAGGAATTGGCAGATAAGAAACCATGACAAAAAAGACATCCTTGTGGTGTTTAATTTTCATCATACGAGCAGCTTCCAAAAAGAGCATGTTTTGATATTCACCCACTGTTCCACCAATTTCAATAATAACAACGTTGGCTTTAGCTTCATCGCGGGCTTTTTCAATACGACGAATAACCTCAAGTGGAATATGAGGAACAACTTCCACACATTTACCTGCATATTCGAGATTTCTTTCCTTTTCGATAACGGTTTGATAAACACGACCAGTTGTCATATAGTTCATCCGAGATAGATTTATATTTAAAAATCTCTCATAGTTACCCATGTCTTGATCTGTCTCATCTCCATCATCGAGAACAAAGACTTCTCCATGTTCTGTTGGATTCATCGTTCCGGCGTCGATATTTATATATGGATCAATTTTAATAGCAGTAACTTTGCGTCCACGATCTGAGAGTATCCGTGCAATGGAAGAGGCCGTGACGCCCTTACCAACGCCAGAGATAACACCACCGACAACGAAAATATATTTACAATCTACCTGGTTTTCTTTCATTACTTCATCAATTTTTTTATACATAAATACTATTTTCTAAGATATCGAGCGACAGCAAAAGCACTCGATATACCGCCAATAATTATTCCCGAGCCAAGCGTGATTATAAACAATTGCAAAAAATTATCTTTGAAATATGAAAATAAATTAATACCGACAAAATCGGTCATCTCATTACCCAACCAAATCGAAATTGGAACAAATAAAAGCATAGTAATAATTGTTGCAATTAGTCCAACTAAAATTCCAGAAACGACGAATGGACCACGAATATATTTTCCTCCAGCTCCAACAAGACGCATTACATTGATTTCCTCGCGCGACATATAAATAATAAGTCGTATTGTATTGAAAGTAATTATTATCGAGATAAGGACTAATATAAATGAGATAATAAAGCCAAGTCGGCGAGCGCCCTCAATAATCGAAGTTAGGCGATCAATGACTAATTTATTCTGATGATAGTCGATTTGATCGATAATTGTTAGAGCACTTCGTGAAAGTGCATTATCACTTTCAAAATAATTAGAAATACTTTCATAAAGAGTTGGATCTTTGGCTTTAACATTAAGTGATGCTCCGAGCGGATTCTCATCAAGTTCATCAAGTGCTTGCAAGGTTAAATAATCGTTAGAATGGCGATCTTTAAATTCAACTAGAGCTTCATCTTGTGATGTATAAAAAACTTCCCGAACTTCTGGTAAATTTTCCATTGTCTTTTTGACTTCCATTATTTCATTCTCTGGAGCATCAGAAACAAAATAAACAGTGACATCAACTTTTTCTTTAATATCATTGAGCGAAGTAGAAAGAGCAGCTTGAACAAAAATCAGAGAAATAATAAAAAAGAGAGTAATGGTCATAATCAAAACCGAAGCAATCGAAGTAAAGCCACTTCGAACAAAGTTGCGATAGCCAGAGCGAATAATTCTTTTGAAATTTATTAAAAACATATTTTAATTATATCATATACTTACCATCTTTATCATCTCGCACAATTCGGCCTTTTTCTAAGGTTATTACTCTTTTCTTTACTTGATCAACAACTGTTCGATTGTGAGTAGCTAGGATAATAGTTGTTCCTAGGTCGTTTATTTTTTTAAGTAGACTGACGACTTCATTTGTATTTATCGGATCGAGGTTCCCGGTCGGTTCATCAGCGATAATCAAATCCGGTTGGGTGATGATTGCCCGGGCAATCGCAAGACGTTGCTTCTCTCCGCCGGAGAGTTGATAGGGAAAGCTAAAAGCTTTATTTGATAAATCAACGAGTTCTAGAACATGCGGAACATTTTCTTTAATTTCATCATCTCCTTTACCTAGAGCTTCCATCGCAAAAGCAATATTTTCATAAGCCGTCTTATTGGAAAGCAGACGGAAATCTTGAAAAACCACTCCGATTTTACGACGAAGATTTGTTAAGTCATTATTGGAAAGTTTATGAATATCAGTTGATTCAAAAAAAACAGTTCCTTCGGTTGGACTTTCTTCAGAGAGAATTAATTTTGTTAGAGTCGTTTTACCTGCTCCAGAATGACCAACAATAGTGACAAATTCTCCTTGGGCGATTGATAATGTTATTTCAGAAAGTGATGGCTCACCGGTGGAATATTTTTTTGTGACATTGTCAAAGTAAATCATGTACCTAATAAGGATATCACAAATGTCGCTCAGCTTCAACCAATTCATCTAGTAGGCCATCAGATAAAACAGCGTCAATATCATGAATTTCTAAATTAGTACGATGATCTTTAATTAATTTATATGGATGAAGAACGTAAGACCTTATTTGACTACCCCATTCGATTTCTGTCGACTTTGTACTAGATAATCCAGCTTTTTCTTTAATTTCATCTTCTTTTCTTTTTTTAAAAAGTTTTCCTCGTAACATTTCCATTCCTTTCTCTCTATTTTGTTCTTGAGAACGCTCAGAAGTTACTCGAACGGACAAATTAGTAGGCAAGTGAATCAAGCGAACGGCCGTTTCTCTCTTGTTCACATTTTGTCCTCCCGGACCGCCTGCTTTAGAAAATTCTATTCGTAAATCTTCTGGTCGAATAACAATCTCTGTATCATCTTTTGAAAGTTTAGGAATCACTTCAACTAAAGAAAAGGAAGTATGTCGAAGGCCTTTTGAATTAAATGGTGAGATGCGAACAAGGCGATGAACACCTGATTCATTCTTGAGAGTTCCATAAACATTGTGGCCCATTATTTCAAGAGAAATATTACGATAACCACCTAAATTATTCTTACTTTCATCAAGAAGGGTCAACTGCCAACTCTTATGCTCAATATACTTTTGATACATTTTTAAAAGCATGGCTGAAAAATCTTCCGCATCATCTCCACCGGCTCCAGAGAGAATCGTTAATATAGCACTGCCTTTATCATATTTTTCATTACCTAAAATATCATCTTTTAATTCAGCAATTCTCTTGATGGTCGCTTGGGCCTTCGCTTTATCAGACCAAAAATCAACCGAAGCCATTTCGGCTTCGAGCATCTCCATTTCTTTTTCTAATTTAGCTGAATCTTCAATCATTATTTTATAATACTCTCATTTTTTTAAACGGTAAACCGTCAGTTTATAATATATACCTATTTTTGCTATTGTGTGGTTTTTTTGTTAAAATTAAATTATTAAAAAAAAGGAATGAACCCCCTTAGAAACCATGATCACGGGGATCAACAGGACTTTTAATTAAAAAAAATAATTATAAATTTAATTTGAGTGGGTTAACTCTCTATCAAAAGAGATCCCAACCTATTTCTAACAGAATGAATATTGCAATTATCGGATTTGGTAATATGGGTCAAAAAATTAAAGAGATTGCAGAAACTCGCGGGCATACCGTAACGATAATGATAGACCCAGTAAATATAAATGCAACTCACAAAAATATATCTGAGGTAGATTTTAATAACATAGATATGATTATAGATTTTTCTCTACCAAACAATGTAGTAGATAATATAAAAACTGCTGTTTCTTTTAAAAAAAACATAGTCATAGGAACAACTGGATGGTATGATAAACTTCCAGAAATAGAAAAGTTAATAAAAGACAAAGACACAGGGCTACTCTGGTCAGCAAATTTCTCCATTGGGGTAAATCTATATTATCGCTTAATAGAAAAAGCAGCAAAACTAATAAATCAATACGATGAATATGATATCTGGGGGACAGAGTTACATCATAAAAATAAGATAGACTCCCCTTCAGGAACAACAAAGGAGTTGTCAAAAATATTATTAGAAAATATTTCAAGAAAAGATTCCGTAGTATATGATAAATTAGATAGGAAAATTAATGCAAACGAGATTCACTTTTCCTCAACTCGAGGTGGAGATATAAATTTTAGCCACACCATCGGATTTGACTCTCCATCAGATACGATTACTATAATACATAGCGCTCGCGACAGAGGTGGATATGCACTAGGCGCTATAAAAGCAGCTGAATGGTTAAACGATAAAAAAGGACTATTTAATATGAATGATTTTTTAAATAATTAATATGATAAACTCAAAAAAACTAAAAGGAACGTGGACCGCGTTAGTAACACCATTTGAAGAAAACGAAGAGATAGACTGGCTTGCTTTTGATGTTTTGGTAAAAAAACAAGTAAATGCAAAGGTCACAGGTATTGTAATAAGTGGAACAACTGGAGAAAGTCCAACTATAACAGACAAAGAATTTGAAAAGCTTATAAAAAGAGCAAAAAAAATAACAACTAATAAATGTTTAATATTTGCAGGAACTGGTACAAATAATACAAAAAAATCCATAGAGAAAACAAAGTTAGCAGAAAAAGCTGGAGCAGATGGGGTTTTGTTAGTAAATCCTTATTATAATAAACCTACTCAAAAAGGATTGTATTTACACTTTAAAGCAATATCCGAAGCAACCAAACTCCCTATCTTGTTATACAATATTAAATGTAGAACAAATGTAAACCTAGATACTTCTACTTTAGTAAAATTAGTAAAAGATACTAAAAATATTATTGGGGTAAAAGAAGCATCTGGCGATATAATACAAATTAAATCTGTTTCGGATCAGAAATTAAATAATTTCATAATACTTTCTGGTGATGATAATCTAACTTTTCAAACAATTCGTGATTGTGGAGTAAGCGGAGTAATCTCTGTAGCTTCAAATATTATTCCAGAAGAAATTGTTAAAATGGTAAATAGTGCTCTAAACAATAAAATGGAAGAGGCTGAAAAAATAGACAAAAAACTAAATCCTTTATTCAAAGTATTATTTATTGAGACAAATCCAATTCCCGTAAAATACGCTCTGTATAAAATTGGGCTTTGTAAAAATAAATATCGTTTACCTATGTGTACAATTGGTGATGAAAATAAAAAATCCGTAGATAAATTGTTAACTGAAATGAATTTAATAAAATAATATTAAATATGATTATAAATACCTCAGAAAATTTAAATAAACTTGGTAGTTATGCTTTTGATGAAGTCAATAAATTAGTAGCAGAATTAAAAGATAGAGGAATAAATCCTATTGATTTTGGTGTTGGAGATCCATCTTCTCCTACTCCTATCTTTGTAAGAGATGCTGTTAAAAACGCTGTGGATCTATACGCGACAGCAGGATATCCAAGCTATGTTGGGAGTTTAAAATATCGTCAAGCAATATCTATGTGGATGAAAAAAAGGTTTTCTATTGAGATAGACCCAGACACAGAAATATGTTCCACAATAGGTTCAAAAGAAGCCGTATTTCATCTACCACAAGCATTTATAAACCAAGGTGATATTGTAATACTCCCAAGCCCTGGATATCCACCAATGAAGACTGGTACTATTTTTGCTGGTGGTGTTCCATATTTTGTCGCATTAAAAGAAGAAGACGATTATTTATTAAATTATAAAAATATACCTGAAGAAATAGCAGAAAAAGCAAAAATTATCTGGATAAATTATCCAAATTCCCCAACTGGTATTTGTGCTAATTTAGAATATTACAAAGGATTAATATATTGGGCAAAAAAACACAATATCATTATAGCTGCCGATGAAGGTTGTTATATTGATATTTATTTTGATAAAAAACCTATATCTATTTTAGAAATAGCAAAAGAAGGAATAATAACTTTTTACTCATTGAGTAAAAGAAACAACATGACGGGATACAGGGTGGGATGGGTTTCTGGAGATAAAAATATTATAGAAAAATTTAAAAAACTTAAAACAAACATAGATTCAGGAACTCCAAATTTTATTCAAGATGGAGCCATCGCTGCACTCGATGATGAAAGCCACGCAGAGAATATGAGAAATGAATACAAAGAAAAAAGAGAAATAATGTTAAAAGCATTTAAAGATGCAAAATGGCCAGCTTGCACAAGTGAAGCAACTTTTTACTTGTGGCAAAAAGCTCCAAGGGGTATGAGTTCTGCAGAATTTGCAAAAGAGCTTTTGGGTGAAGAATTGGCAATAGTGACAACTCCAGGTGCTTGGATTTCAGATATTGATGATAATGGATTTAATCCAGGAGATAAATATGTCCGTTTTGCATTAGTTCCTTCACTCTCTGAAGTCAAAGAAGCCGCAGAAAAAATTAAAAAATTCTACTGTAAATAATTGAGCCACCCCCGAGAATCGAACTCGGGACCCCACCCTTACGAAGGGTGTGCTCTACCAACTGAGCTAGGGTGGCTAAAAAAATCTAAACTATTTTTCTTGGCAATAAAGAACTTATTTTTGTTGTTACTTCATAATTTATGGTCTCCATTTTTTTAGCAATATCTTCAGCTGTTATCTTACTAATCTTTTTGGATATAATTTGTTCCCCTAAAATAACAACTTCGTCTCCTGCCATAGCATCTTTGATATTAGATACATCGACAATAGTCATATTCATAGCAACTCTGCCTATAATTTTTGCTTTTTTACCTCTTATTAAAAATTCTCCATTATTTGAAAGAGATCTAGATAATCCATCATAATAGCCTTGAGGAATCACAGCTATTTTTGTAGATTTTTTAGTTATATACGTGAGACCATAACCGATGGGATAATTGGAAGGTAAAATCTTGACCTGAGCTACATGTGTTACCCATCTTAATATTGGTTTTAAATTAATATTTTTTTTGTTTAAATATTCAAGATGCTCACTTGGCCAAAGTCCATAAAGACCAATCCCAAGACGTACAATATTGTGTAGGTTTTCTCCTTTTTCATAAACAATAATTCCAGAAGTAGCTGAGATATGCGTATTTATTTTAGGAAAACCATTCTTCTTGAAAATATCTATACATTTATGGTAAGTATCAATCTGTTTTTTGGAATGAGTAAAGTTCATAGTATCCTCAATATTTGCAAAATGTGAATATGCTCCATCTAAGATGATATTTTTTAAATTCTTTATTTCTTTAATAAAATTTTCTATTTGGTTTGGCATTATCCCCTCTCTTCCTAAATAAGAATCAATAGCAACATGTACTTTTATTTTTGTTTTTAAAATTTTTGCTATATTATTTATTTTAAAAAGATGAATCAAATCAAAAACACAAATAATTGCATTTAATTTTATCGCCCTCTTTATCCCATCCTCATTTAAATATCCAAGAATAAGAATTGGCTTTTTAGTAACATTCCTGACTCTTTGACATTCTTCAATACTATCTACTTGAAAATAATCAACATAAGGGTTTGCAATCTCTACTACCTGTAAATCTCCATGACCATAGGCATTAGCTTTTATCACTGCTGCTATTTTCACATCTTCTTTTAAGAATTTTCTAAATTGCTTGATATTGTGTATCAAGTTTTCTTTCGAAATTTCTATATAAGAAAGTAATGAATTTTGCATTTGTTGTTTAAAAAAAATAATAATGAGCCGTCAGTGAGAATCGGACTCACGCTCTCTCCCTTACCAAGGGAGTGCTTTGCCACTAAGCTATGACGGCATTAACCAAAATAAAATTGATTAAATTAACAATACTACAAAATAAGCTTATTTTCAATCATTGCATATTTTCTAATTTCGGGTTATTATAGTAACTAATGAAGAAACAATTGTTTAAATTAAACAATGTTATTATGCTTCATCAAATTTAAAAGCAATACAAAAGATTATAAAAATAGCGGGATAGAGAAATGGTATCTCGTAAAGAGAATTAGTCTCATAACCTTGAAGTTCCAAAGATAAGTAAGTATATAATAGCGGGATAGAGAAATGGTATCTCGTAAGGCTCATAACCTTAAGACGGTCGTTCGATTCGACCTCCCGCAACCACATAAAGAAAAATCGTTTAATAACGATTTTTCTTTTATATAGATAGCTTGAAATAAACCTATAATATGTTATATTCTAATAGCAATTAAGTATGTCGGCGTAGCTCAGACGGTTAGAGCGCGGGACTCATAAGCCCGAGGTCGGAAGTTCAATTCTTCCCGCCGACACAAATAATTATTCCCTACAAAATAGGTTAGTGTATTATACTGTCACGATGTATAATATAAACATGCTTGTCGATAATAGAAAAATCTTTTTTGAAAAGTGGTCTGAAAATATGGCTTATGTTTTAGGGTTTTTTTCAGCAGATGGCAATCTTTCTATAAACAAAAGAGGTGGTTGTTATATTTCTTTCTATTCGAAAGATAGACAAATAATTTTAGATATTAGAAATGTTATAGGATCTAGTAATAAAATATCAAAAAGGATAAATAATTTAAATAATGGCATATGTTATCGTATACAAATAGGCTCAAAAGAAATAGTTCAAGAGTTACAAAATATTGGATTTGGAAATAATAAAACAAAATACCTTCCCTTCCCTCATATCCCACCAGAAATGCTTCCTCATTTTGTTAGAGGATATTTTGACGGAGATGGAAACATATGGAAAGGTGAAGTTCATAAAGAAAGAAAAACTAGTCATGTCGTATTGCAATTAGCTTTCACTTCAGGATCATATTCTTTTCTAGAACAACTAAAAATATCCTTAAATTCAGTATTGGGTTCAAATGGATCTCATGTTGTATTCAAAAATGGAGCATATTCAAGGCTTCAGTTTAGTACTAGAGATGCTTTGAAAATTTATAATTTTATGTATAATAGGGATATTCCTTTTATACATTTAAAAAGGAAAAAGAAGCAGTTTGATAGTAATATAGTAAATATGCGGCTGTAGTTCAGCGGTAGAACGCTCGCCTGTCACGCGAGAGGTCGTGGGGTCAGCACCCATCAGCCGCGCATTCGAAAAAGAACGATAAAACATCGTTCTTTTTCGTGTATACTGATTAGACAAAGAACTGATGAAATAATAAATTATTTTCCATCAATATATTTTGTAGATATTTCTTTAGTAATCTTCTTCGCATTACCGTGCTTCAAAAGACCTAAGTAAGATTGAATAGTTTCTATTTTACCCTCTTTCTGTGTAATACGTTTCCACATTCTACGCTTAGTGACAGTTCTAAT
>JBBRJM010000019.1:0-11939 GCA_038219305.1 Minisyncoccia bacterium
TCACTTCTGTGGGAGGTTCGAAAGACTTTTCATTATTAGCGAAGCTAATTGAAAAGTACCCGCCGCAGTATCGGCGAATCTCCCCGGTTCCGCATGTTGAAAAAATTATCCGCAAGGGTATTTTTTCTTATGCGGAACCGAGCGAGCAAATTTCTTTGCTCGCGTGGGAAGTTCGGGGTTGATGGACACCTCATTTAGTAAAATGACCTACTGGGTGTAGACGGGTCCATCGGGGTTGATGGACACCTGTAGACGGGATTCGCAAGACTTTTCAGTTCGAATAAAATTTAGATCAAATAAACAATTGAAGCAATGGTAATACTAATTATTGTTGCCACAATAATTGTATAAGTTCTTTTACCTCTGAAAAAGAAATTAATTATCCAGATTAGAATCGGCAAAATAAAAATTAAGAGAGGAAATAGTCGATAAAATTGGCATAAATTAAAGTTGCTGATACCTAAAATACATTCGTTATTTGGGTTTGATTCACTAAAATAAATTATGAACAATTGAATTAAAACTAAAACGATTAATTTACCCCAAAGAATTTTCTTGGGTTTGATTACAGGGCTAAAAGGATTTGTTTGCTTCAAGGCAGGAATGTCTTTTTGTTGGTTAGCAGCTTTGATAATTTCTTCTATGTCGTTAGAGTGATATTCTTTGGCAGATAAAATAAGTCTAATGACTGAATCATCAATACCTTTTTCTTTTTCTTTTTTTACAAACTCAAATATTTTACTTTTATCCATTCCCTAATCTTACTTAATCTCGATGTCATCGTCAATATCAAATTTTATTTATATATTGCATAATTTATCATAAATGATATAAATAAAGAGTGAAAACTTCTTTTAATAAATATTGGATTCTAATGTCTTTTTATATTTTTATTAATATATTTATCTTTTATTATTTTTCTAAAAGTCTTGAGAGGTATATTGATGATCGCATAGCAAATGAAGTACAAAAAGAGTTAAATTGAATAAGAAATGGATAATAAAACAAAATTAACAATCGGACAAATAATAAAAAAGGATATTTGGCGCCACCTTTATCGAATTTTTCCCTGGATACAGAAACACTTTTTGAAATGGCATCTGGTCTGGCATGAAAAAGGCCGTCAACCTTATCATTTAGGTTGGTTGGCTCCCGGAAAAACGCTTCAAGAGTTAGAAAAACATTTACACGAAGAATGGGGCTTTGGAAACCATTTCGTTGCTTGGAAAGATAATGGTCAAGTGCTTTCATGGCGTAAATTAGAAGATTTTGATAATCAATATCATATTCGAGTTTTTAAAGACGGTGAAATTAGAGGTCACCATGAATTTACTCCTGAGAGTCGACCATTTGATCATTTTGTTGAAATAAATGAAGAAGCTCGAATCGAGCAGTTTCGAAAATACTTGGGCCACTATATGGTTCAAAGAAAACATATTACACATTTAATAGTTGACCGTAAAACAGCTCCAGATTCAGAGATTACTATTGATGATTTTGCACGGAATGGCCGACATTTTAAAAGAGA
This sequence comes from Minisyncoccia bacterium, assembly GCA_038219305.1. GTDB lineage: Bacteria > Patescibacteriota > Minisyncoccia > Phycocordibacterales > UBA9973 > UBA8515. The sequence continues at coordinate 1,529 of JBBRJM010000019.1, forward strand.
GACTGTGGTATCTGAAAATTAAATAAAAAAATAAAGAGTGATTAAATCACTCTTTATTTTTTTATTTAATTTTTGACTTGGGATAAATCATATCCCAAACTTTAGCGGCCACATTTTGTGGTTGACCAACAAGAGGGAAATGGTGGAGATCAATAAAAGGGGCAGAATTACATTCAATGACTCCCGAGCGTGGTTGATCACGCCATGATTTAGAAATATCATCCATAATAAAATCAACGCCGATGATAGGATCATCGAGAACTTCGGCAATTTTTTCAAGCATTATTTTATTATCAGGATGAATTACTTCTGTCATATCAGTGATACCACCTCCAACAGCTCGACTGGTTTTCTGACCAAGAGTTACAATTTCACCATCAGTCGGGATAGTTAATTCATTTTTACCCCAATGAGCTAGTTCATCGAACGCCGCTTGGTCAAGTGATAGTGTGTGGAAAATTTCACCATGGCGCAAAGGATTTTGATTGGCTAATTCGATGAGTTTCGTGATGTTATTAATTCCATCGCCAATAACACAAGCTGGTTCTCGTCGAAGAGCTGCGACAAATTTCTTATTAATTAAGGTTCCTCGGAAAACATATCCTTGCAATTCTTCCTCAATCATAACCCAAGGAGAAAGTTGACGAGCTTTTTTAAAAGAATTAATTAAATCTTCTTCTTTATTGATATGGGTTGTTGTGTGACGACTGCGTGAACCGAGATTTGGTTTCGTAATGACTGGTTTATCAAGACCATTAAAAATTTTAATCGCTTTGGCCACAGAACAGGCGACGCCACCTTCTGCGACTTTAATATCGGCTCTTTTAAAATGCTTTTTCATTTCATTTTTATTATCCATCCACTCTAGACCTTTCGGATTATATTTTTTCGGACGTGGAATAACATCAAAAAATCTTTTCTCACCCTGATATTCAGTGACAAAAATATCATGACCAATTCCAAAGAGTCGAAATTCATACATTTTAATTCCACGAGCAGTGGCTTCTTCCCATAACACTTTAGTTCGGCCACTATCATCGGCTTCGGGTTTATAACTAATTCTGCCTAAATGTAAAAATGCCAGTGATTTAATAACTATTGGCCCCGTCCACTCAAGAGATTCTTCGGGAATAATGTGACTAATCCAATTTGTCATTGGTTCCATGATACTACCAAGCAGAACTGATAAGTAAAGAAGTTTATGATTGACTTGAGCTCCACCGCAATCTATACAATGTTTTTTATTTTTTTCTTTTGACATATATTAATCTAATTATTTTATGTAACTGACAGTTTTAGCAAGATGCACTCTAAATATATCAGAAAATATCTCTGAGTCCTAAAATATTATTAGAAACAGGATTATTAATTTAAACTAAAAGGATTATAGAGGAGTAATTAATGGGCTAGTGTTAATCCGATGACTTTTCGGGCTCCGGCCTTTTTTAAAATTTTCATTATTTCTTTGATTGTTCCTCCTGTTGTTGTAACATCATCGATAATAATAATCGTTCGGCCTTTGATCATTGTTTTATTTGTTACCAAATAGACACCGACAATATTACTTAATCTTTTAGATCGATTTTTGATATGAGCCTGAGGAATAGTTTCAATTATTTTAGTAACAATTCCGGATCCAATTTCGAAAAATAATTCTTGTTTGTTGGCTTGTGAAATAAAACCCTCGGCTATTTTTAAAGCTTGATTATAGCCACGAACCTTTGTTTTATGTTTTGAGATCGGTACGGGGATAACTAATATCTTTTGTCCTTTTGTAAATATCATTATCTCAGCCAATTCTTCGATTAATTCATCGTATAGGATTTCACCGAGTTTCTGACCAATCATAGGGTGGTGATAATATTTTAAATGCCAGATTAGTTTTTTTATTATTGGGTCTCTATAATCATAAAGGGCTATTATATCTTTTTCGGTTTCTCTTTGTGCAAGTGGAATCTTTCGTTGGCAATTTTGACATATTATTTGACCTTTTTTTTGACAACCAAGACAGACCAGTGGAAAAAATAAATCTAAAAAGAAATTCTTTATTATTATAAAGATATCAACAGCTAATTCCATTTCTATATTCTACTATATTTATGATATACTGTTTACAACAACTATGGATAATTCACTAAAGAAAATAATTAGCGACGGTATCAGTAATTTATCTGGTATTTTTAGCTCAAGTAAATCAAGTAACACAGCTTTAGGTATTGATATTGGATCTTCGACGATTAAAGTCGTTCAATTAAAAAAAAGGAATGGTAAAGCTGTTCTCGATACTTATGGGGCAATTTCACTTGGTCCGTATGGTAAGCAAGATCTTGGTTCTGTGACCAATTTACCAACTGAAGATATTGTTAAAGCTTTAGTTGATGTTATGCGTGAATCAAACATCACCACAAAAACGGCCGTCATTGCTATTCCTTCATCTTCGAGTCTGATTTTTACCATTTCACTCCCTGGTAATTTAAGTGATAGTCAATTAGCTTCTATTATTCCAATTGAAGCTAGAAAATATATTCCTGTTAATATTTCAGAAGTAACTCTCGACTGGTTTATTATTCCTTCGGAATCCAATTATTATGAAGATAATTTAATCACCGTTGATTTAAATAAAAAAGATTTCTCTCTAGGCGACTCTAAAGAAAAAAAAGATGAACCTGTCGTAGAAGCTAAGATTGAAGTCTTGGTTGTCGCTATTCATAATGACATTATGACTCGTTATCAAGATGTACTAACAAAGACTGCAATTCATACTGATTCTTATGAGATGGAAATATTTAGTAATATTCGATCAGTTCTGGGTCATGACACTATGCCAGTTTTATTGATGGATTTTGGAGCTTCAAAAACTAAATTATCAATCATTGATGGGGGAGTAGTTCGCGTCTTTCATATTGTTAATAGAGGTTCGCAAGATTTGACAAAAAATGTGGCTCAGTCGCTAGGTATTACATTTGAAGAAGCTGAAAAATTGAAAAGAATTGTTGGTCTAGACAGTGACAACAACGCCGATGTTGCACGAATCATTCAAACTTCGGTTGATTACATCTTTTCAGACACTAACAGTATTGTGCTTGCTTACGAGAAGAAGTATAATAAAATTATTAGTAAGGTCGTATTAATTGGTGGAGGTTCATTACTACGTGGTCTAGTTGATCAAGCTGTAAAAAGTTTACATGCGGAAGTAAGTCTCGGTGACCCTTTCTTAAAAACTGAAGCTCCAGCGTTTTTGGTTCCAATTTTAAAAAATAGTGGTCCCGAGTTTGCGGTGGCTATTGGTTGTGCCCTTCGTCAACTCTCTTAATAAATAATATGGAAAATTCATTTCAAACATCATTTATCCCAAAGAAGCCAATTAACGCTACTTATGTGACGAAAACTCCCATGAATGGACTCCTAGTTTTAGCTGTTATAGTTTTTGTTATAGTTATAGTAGCTGGGGTTGGACTTTATTTTTATAAAAATTATTTGATTGATCAAAAAAATGTTTTATCTGAATCATTAAATAAAATTAGTAGCACTTTTGAACCTGAAACAATTAAAGAATTAGAAATGTTTGGTAATAGAACATCTACAGCAAAACAGGTCCTTCAAAACCACATCGTCCTTTCTCCGATGTTTGAAATGCTCGGAGCTTTAACAATTCCTCAGATCCAATATACAGACTTTGAACATGAAATGGCAAATGGTGAATTTTACGTCAAAATAAGTGGTCTTGCTCGTGACTATAAAACAATCGCCTCACAAGCTGATGTTTTTAGTTCAGAAAAAGGTAAATACTTTAGAAACTTAGTTTTCTCAAATCTAGAAAAAGATAAAAGTAATTATCTTAATTTCGATCTTGAGTTTATTGTTGATCCAGTAGTTTTATCCTATGAGAACAATTTATCTCTAAAACAACAGTCGTCGACTTTTGTTCCTCCAGTCGATTCAACTAATAATTTAACTAATTAATTATGAGAATACTTTTTCCTCTATCATTTATAGTCATCGCTGTTTTGCTTGGAATTTTTGTTATTAATCCACTCTACAAGAGTGTGGTAGGTTTACGAACAGAAGTTGAAGCTTATAATATTGCGATGAAAAGTTCAGTTGAACTTAAAGACACCCGAGATTCATTGATTGATGCTTACAGAAAGATCAAACAAGATGATAAAGATCGACTAACACATTTAATTCCAAGTTCAATGAGTAATTTGGAATTCATTCTCGAAGTTGAAAAATTGGCAAGCGCTCATCAAATGTCAATTAATAATATTGTCTTTGAGAAAAAAGACGTTAAAACTCCAGTTGATAAAAAGAACACAGTTTTGATTGAAGATGATAATCAAAAGGCAGAGCTTTCTTATGGAACATTTCCTATTGAATTTGAAGTCGCGGGAACCTATGATAATTTTATCCTATTCTTAAAAGAGCTAGAATATAATCTTCGTTTAACGGATATTAAATCAGCATCATTTTCTGTCCCTAATCCAAATGAAAAATTAGCCGAGGGAGCGAACCCAAATGTCCATCTTTATAAGTTAAAAGCCGAAACTTATTGGCTTAAATAATTATGAAAAACACTCACCATAAATTTATATTGATTTTACCCGTCTTTATTTTAATGGGCGGAATTTATTTCTATTTTAATTCTGAATTAAAATCTGAGGCCGCGAGTTCTCCACTTTCAAGTTCAAGGGATTTACCTTCACTCAATACCGTTGATCCGATTAGTCCATCAGTTAGTGATAGTTATGCTCAGGATATCGCTTTTCTCTCGACGCTAGGATCATTAAAAAAAATAAATATCGATACTTCTATTTTTGAAAGTCAGGCTTTTCGTGCCTTAAACTATAATGTTGTAATTGTTGAACATGTTACTCCAGGAAGAAATAATCCATTTTTACCCGTTGGTAACAATGTTTTTTCAACACCACTTAAAATAGGCGGTTTAACAAATTAGTATGATTATTTTAGAAGAATTAGTTAAAAACGGAATCATAAAGGAGGATCAGATTTCTGAGATAATTAAGATTGCTGATGAAAAACATGATGGGAATATCGATCAAGCCTTACTTGATTTAAATTTAGACGAAGATAAAATTCTTAAAGTAAAAGAAGCATTTTTTAATGTTCCAATTAAAAATGTAAATCCCGCTAGTATTACCTCAGCAACTTTGAAGTTAATTCCACTTGAGACAGTTAAAATGTATCATTTAGTTCCGATTGGTTTAGTCAATGATGTTCTCGAAATTGGAATCATTGATCCAGAAAATTCTCAAGCAATTGATATCTTGACCTTTATTACAGCCAAGATGAACAACCCGTTCAAGCTTTTTTTAATTAAAACATCCGTCTATAATAAATTACTCGACATGTACAACGGGGTGACGAATGAAGTCAATCAAGCATTATCTGAGCTTGATACGGAAATTGCTGATATTAGTTTTGAAGATGCCGCAGCAGTTAAAGAATCAAATAAACCAAAGACTGCAGAAGAGAAAATAGTTGAAGATGCTCCAATCATTAAAATAGTGGCCGTCATGATCCGTCATGCGGTGGAAGGGAATTGCTCTGATATTCATATTGAAAATGTTGGGGATAAAGTGAAGGTTCGTTATCGAGTTGATGGTAATTTATTTACTTCAATTATTTTGCCTCTTAATGTATATAATGGTGTTATTGCCCGTATTAAAATTTTATCCAAATTACGACTCGATGAAAAAAGAAAACCACAAGATGGAGGATTTTCGGCAAATATTGATGGTCGGAAAATTGATTTTCGAGTTTCCACAATGCCATCTTACTATGGTGAGAAAATTGTTATGCGTATTCTTGACTCGCAAAAAGGGGTCAAGCCAATTGATCAACTTGGTATGTCAGAACAAAACCTAGCCCTAGTAAGAGAAGCACTATCTCGACCTTATGGACTTATTTTGATTACTGGTCCGACTGGTTCAGGAAAAACGACGACTCTTTATTCGATGCTCAATGAACTTGATCGTGAAAAAGAAAATATTGTTTCACTTGAAGATCCAGTTGAATATCAAATGCCAGGCATCAATCAATCTCAAGTTATGCCAGAAATTGGTTATACTTTTGCCTCTGGACTCCGCTCCATTCTTCGTCAAGACCCTGATATTATAATGGTTGGGGAAATCCGCGATAAAGAAACTGCCGAATTGGCAGTCCAAGCTGCTTTAACGGGTCACCTCGTTCTCTCAACTCTCCACACTAATACGGCAGTCGGGGCAATTCCTCGATTAATTGATATGGGAATCGACCCTTACTTGATTGCTCCAACTTTAATTCTTTGTATTGCTCAGCGTCTAGCCCGTCAAATTTATCCACCTTCGAAGCATGAAATTCCAATTGATCCAGCAACCAAGATTATGATTGATAAAACGTTTACTGACCTTCCAGAGGAGTATCGATCAAAATTAAATATCGGTAATACAATGTACGAAGCAGTTTCATCTCCAGAGTGTTCCTCCGGTGTTCGTGGTAGAATTCCGGTTTTTGAAATGTTTAAAATTGATCAAGATATGCAAAATATTATATTGAAAAAACCAGTTGAACAAGAAATATATAAATTAGCTCGCTCTCGCGGAATGTTGACAATCAAAGAGGATGCAATATTAAAGAGTATTTCTGGTGATATTCCTTTTTCTGAGGTTTTTGATTTTTAATTTTAAAAAATATGTGATAATTAGGTGGTCAAACTTTTATAATTATACTATAATGATTTATATATGGAAACTCAAAAAACAATTCTAATTGTTGATGACGATAGCTTTCTTTTAGATATGTATGCGCTAAAGTTTAGTAAGTACAATTATAATGTGGCAACCGCTTTAGGTTCTGAATTTGCCCTCGAAAAGTTACAGTCCGGTTTCGTCCCAGATATAATGTTGCTCGATATTATTATGCCTGTCATGGACGGATTTGAATTTTTAGAGAAAGTTAAAGAAGAAAATTTAGCCCAAGATACAACCATTATTTTTCTCTCCAATCGTGGCCAGCCATCTGATATTGCCCGCGGAGAAGCTCTAGGTGCAGCCGGTTATATTATCAAGGCTTCGAGTACCCCACTTGAAGTTATCGAAAAAGTTAGTTCTATTATTAAAGAAAAAGAAAAAAAATAATTATATGGATTATCAAAAACTTATTGATGAATTAATTACGAATTTAGAGAACGAAGATGGTTCGGATCTTCATTTGGGTGAAGGGCGTAAACCGGCAATTCGGATTAATGGAGAATTAATCTTTTTGGTTAATCAAAAGATTATAAATAGCACTGATATGGCAGTTATAATAGAATTATTGATTGGGAAGGAAAGAATGGTCAAATTTTTAGAAACAAAGGAATGTGATTTCTCTTTTACTTTTAAAGATAAAAATCATTTACGTGGTAATGCTTTTTTTCAAAAAGGAGGAATGTGTTTAGCCTTACGTTTGATTCCAAAAGCAAAAAGTTTTGAAGAGCTTAATTTACCAGAAATATTAAAAGGTTTTACTCAGCAAAAACAAGGATTTTTCCTTGTCGTCGGACCAGTTGGCCAAGGAAAATCAACAACTCTTTCAACAATGATCAATCTAATTAATAAAGAGCGTCCGGCTCACATTATGACTATTGAAGATCCTATCGAATTTGTTTACCAACCTGATAAATCAATCATAAGTCAGCGTGAAGTTGGAATTGATACGAGTGATTTTATTACTGGACTCACTTCGACTTTTCGTGAAGATGCCAATGTTATTCTAATCGGTGAAATGCGCGATAGTGCAACTATTTCAGCAGCAGTGACGGCCGCTGAAACGGGTCACTTAGTTTTCTCAACTCTTCATACTAATAATGCTTCGCAAACAATTGATCGAATCATTGACTCATTTCCAGCTGAACAACAAGGTCAAATCAGATTACAATTAGCATCATCGCTTCTTGGAATTTTTTCACAACGTTTAATTCCACGAATTACTGGTGGTCGAATTCCAGCTTATGAACTTTTAATTAACAATAAAGCTGTTGCTAATCTAATTCGCGAAAAAAGAACTCATGAAATTGATGTAGTTATTGAAACATCATCGCATGAAGGAATGATTGATATGAACCGCTGTTTGGTTGATTTAGTTCGGCGGGGTGAAATTAGTATGGAAAGTGCTTATCAATTTTCGATTAATCCTAAAGCTCTCGAGCAAATAATGTAAATGTATGTTATTTAATTATGAAGCCATAACAAATACAGGCGAAAAGAAGCACGGCGCTGTCGATGCTGTTTCGAAAGATTTAGCTATTTTAGCTGTTCAAAGACACGGACTGATTATTTCCTCAATCGAAGAAGAAGGATTAAAAAAAGTAATTTTAGGAATTTCATTTGGTCAAAAAGTCAAAATGAAAGATGTCGTTATTATGTCGCGTCAGATTTCAACTCTTTTTGATGCTCAGGTTTCCGCCCTAAAAGCTTTTAATTTAATGGCGACGAACACCGAAAATAAAGCGTTGGTCAAGGTTCTCGAAGAAGTCTCCGAAGATATTAAATCTGGAGTTTCAATATCAATGGCTTTATCCAAACATCCCCTCGTTTTTTCAAATTTTTATGTCAATATGGTTAAAGCTGGTGAAGAGTCTGGTAAATTAACTCAAACCTTTTCTTATTTAGCCGAATATCTTGATCGACAATATCAACTGACTTCCAAGACAAAGAACGCCCTAGTTTATCCTGGTTTCGTTATCGGTGTTTTTATTACCGTTATGATTGCCATGTTTACTTTTATAATTCCAAAACTAAAAGATATTATTCTTACTTCAGGTAAAGAACCTCCAATGTCGACTAAAATTGTTTTTTTTGTTAGTGATCTCTTTGTTCACTACTGGGTCTTTTTGTTGATTGCTGTCTCTCTGATAGTTATCTATATCTTTCATTATGCCAATACTCCATCAGGTAAAGCTTTTTTTGATCATTTTAAAATTAATTTTCCGATAGTAAAAAATATTTATACTAAGCTTTATCTTTCACGGATTGCTGATAATATGGACACGATGCTCTCTTCTGGGATTCCAATTGTTCGATCTATTGAATTAACAGGAGCAGTTGTTGGTAATCGAATATATGAAGACATTTTAAAAGATGTGACCGAAAAAGTAAAAAGTGGAAGTTCACTCTCTGACGCTTTTTCCAAGTACCCAGAAATTCCACCTATTATGACGGGGATGATTCGGGTTGGGGAAGAAACAGGAGCTCTTGGAAATATTTTAAAAACCTTAGGTCATTTTTACAATCGTGAAGTTAACGATGCCGTTGATACGTTGGTTAGTTTAATTGAACCAATTATGATTGTGTTCTTGGGTCTTGGAGTTGGAATTCTCCTCGCATCCGTCTTGATGCCGATCTACGATATTGCTGGCGGTATTGCATAAGATATCCACATCTTTGCTTAGACATTGCACTTATTATATTTAATTATGATATAATAATATTATTAGAAATTAAGGTCGCGTCTTTTTTTTGAAAAAAGACAAATTATTATTTTAGATAAAATTATGAAAAAAAATAAAGGTTTTACACTTATCGAATTGCTCGTCGTTATCGCCATTATTGGTATATTAGCTAGTATCGTTTTGACATCACTTAGTAATGCTAGAAATAAAGCAAAGTTGGCTGCCTTCAAAGCAGAATCAGTGTCAGCACAATCAGGTCTTATTCTTGCTTGTGATAATGCTGCCCTTGTTCAACAAACAGTAACAGATACCGTTCCGGCTTCAAACAACCATGCAGCTGGAGCATTAACAGCTGGTAGCAATTGTGGGCCAGCAGGAACAGGAGAATTTAATGTAACTATTACAGCATTAGGTGTAGCGGGTGGTCAAAATTGTGTGGCAACAGTAAACCAAAACAGGACTACATTTGCTGGTACAGCTCCAGGATGTAACTAATCTTTTTTCTTAAGTTAGTAAAAAACAAAAACTACTCTAAACTTGGAGTAGTTTTTGTTTTTTTTGTGATATAATAGATTTAAAATGAAGTATCGTTTATAATTATTTATGAATTTTATTATGAAAAAAAATAAAGGTTTTAGTTTAATTGAATTAATGATGGTGATTACTATCATTGGAATATTGTCTGCGATTATTTATGTTTCGATTTCTGGAGCCAAGGCCAAGGCCGCAAATGAGAATGCTAAACAAGGTCTCTCAACTGCTATTGTCCAAGCTAAATTATATTATTTTGCCAATGGGGAGAGTTTTGATGGTGTCTGTGATTTAAGCTCACCTGTCGGTGGAGTTAAATCAATTAGCGATATTTTATTAAATGCTGCCAAATCAACTGCGGTCGGGGATAAATATAATTCCATTAATTTAGGTGCTGGCTCATGGGAAATGACGACTTGTTATGATGGTTCAAGTTATTGGGTTGCTCAA
>JBBRJM010000020.1:0-11752 GCA_038219305.1 Minisyncoccia bacterium
TTCCACTACTTTGTTTTCAGTTAACTGATATTTATCAGCAACTTTGAGAACATTATAGTCAGACCCAGTCTGTGGCCCACCTGCCATTGCTGACTCATTGTGCGATTTGGTGTAGTCAACAATAACCTTAATAACGTGAATACGTGCGCCGATTTTTTGAGAACTTGCTTGAAGTTTTTCAAACCATTTATCGTCTCCCTTCAATACCCCGAAAAAATCTTGCAGTTTTTCTGAGCTATCAAGAAACTTTTTGAAATCACTTCTTGATATACCATTTTCTCTAGCTTTTTGAGCCAATTGCACCCCCTGCCTGTTGGTAACGTGCTTAATCTTTGTAGATTGCATAACGTTTATTTTTTAATTAGAACAATATCGTTCTTTTATATTATAACAAATAGACCCTATTCTGTCAATATCTCTATTTTTTATAGTTTATTACTGAAATTAGGTATGTAAATATACCCATTATGCTCCCGTATCTTAGTTCCCACTTCGTCCACTAGGTCGCGCAAATTAAAAAGGAGACGAAGGTCTTCTTTTTTAATGCGTGATCGGTAAAATGTGCAACATTTTAAGGACTTGAACGCCGGAATTATATTTTCTTAGTAAAGAAAATAATGAGGCGGTGACCAGACCAAAATTTTTGCCGAAAAATTTTAAGTCGAGGGAAAGATTCCGGTCTACCGCGCATCAATTCTCAACCTTAATTATCAAGATTTATTTTTGTTAGCTAATTGGACAGTAGAACTGGTATAATATATATATGTTTTCTAAAAAAAATATAAAAGATATAACCATAGAACAAACTCCTCATAATTCTGGGTCTAGAAAAATGTTAGTTTCTAAAGAAGAGATTACCTCAAAATGTTTTGAAGCTTTTACTTATGGTTATTTACCTTTAAAAGAAAAATGGATTATGCATAAGCATGAAAACATAGTTGAAATATGTTTAGTGATAAAAGGTTCAGGAGTTATTAAAGATTCAGAAGGAAATACAGAAAAATTTGAATCTGGAGATAAGTTTATTTTTCCATCTAATACAGAACATGAAATACAAAATTGGTCGGAAGACACAGCAGAATTTTATTTCTTTAGAATCCAAGACAAATGAAACAAATTCTAACATTTTCCATTAGGTATAAAAATCTTCCTATTATTCTGGTTCTCACTTCATCCACTATAAAATTCAAGAAATCCACAGCACTATTGCTTTACTAGATATTTTTTGTTATATTATAGGTGTGCTTGTGGGGCGTCAGCCCTATTCGGCTAATTCATAAGCCGAAGGCAGGCATAACAAAGTTACCACCTTAATTGGTGGTATTTTTGTTTTTAGTATATTTAATCTTCTTCTGGACTACCTTTCATTGTTGTGTAAAATCTAGTATCTCGATATTTATTTGTAGTCCAAGCAGGAACAATACTCCAAAAGTGTATATTACCACCATCTCCAATTTGCCTTAAAATTACTTTGATTTTTCTACCATCAATAATGGCTATTATTCCCCAATATCTTACTGGTTTTGATTTTTTAATTCTTTTCTTGTGACTCTTAACCTCAAATTCTTTTAAGGTTTCTTCAAATTCTTGATGTGTAGTAGAAAGTTTTACTAATTTTATTGCAAGATGTAAAAGTTTGAAACGAAGAATTTGTGATGATTTTTCTCTTTCAGAACGAGAGCCCTTGAAAATTATATGATTAAATCCCTCTGAATTGAAATAGACATTTTGATTAAAGATTGGAGAAAATACTATATGAACATTATTATAAAAATTTTGTGCATCTTCTTTTAATTTCTCGTAATTAGATAAATCTTCCATATGAGTATTTTATCATAAATTTATTTTTCTATAAAATCAGGAATATACACATATCCATCATAATTTTCAATAGCAGTTCTCACTTCATCCACTAGGTCGCGCAAAAAGAAAAACCCCGAAAGGGGTTTTTCTGCTGTCGATAAAATGTGTAACATTTTAAGCATATCATTGACAATACCCCCTAGGGGGTATATACTTGTTTATATGAAATACGATAAACAAAAACTTATTAGGCGACTTAAAATTATTGAGGGGCAGGTGCGAGGTTTACAGGAAATGATAAATAAAGGCACATATTGTGTAGATGTCATTACACAGACTTCTGCTGTTAAGCAAGGGCTTTCAAACATAGAAGATGTTTTAATGGAAAACCATTTAGGGACTTGTGTTGTTCATCAGATGCAAAAAGGCCAGACCAACAAGGCCACGGAGGAAATATTAAAAGTGTATCGTCTTAAGCGAAAATAAAATTATTAATTAATATTAAATTATATATGAAAAAAATATCTATTTATCTATCTATTAGTTTAGCAATTGTTTTTGGAATTATCGGTATCGGTATCGGTTATTATTTAACTCCTGAATACCAAGTTTCAATGTACATTAAAAATAACATGACGCTCGGTCAGGCTAATAGGACATTTGATTTACGCTATATTAATGCAATGATATCACATCATCGCGGGGCGATGCTACTGGCAGAACAACTAGGCAAGAATACGAGTCGTCCAGAAATGAAGGCACTATCTGAAGAAATTCTAAAAAACGAATCAGTGGCGATAGCAGAACTTTATACTTGGAAAAAAGAATGGTACAGAGATACCAGAGAGGTTCGTGATCCAATTATAGATAATCTTGGTAAGTCAGATGAGAAGTTTGACTTAAGATTTCTAAATGCAATAATTGCTCACCATGAAGCGGGAATTATGATGACAACAGAAACTAGAACAAAATCAAGCAGAACTGAAATCTTAAACAATGCGGACGCTGTTGAATCTTTTTTAACCAATGGAATTGAAGCATTGGAGGGTCTACGTAAAAATTGGTATAACATTTAATATTTTATGTCTATACAAACATTTAAAATAAAAGGAATGCACTGCGCGAGCTGTGCTTCTATTATAGAGAAAAAAGTTTCTAAACTATCTGGGATAAAAAATATCGCGGTAAATTATGCTAGTGAAAAAGCACAGATTGATTTCGATGAGAAAGTTGCTCCACCCACATCTATAAATAATGAAATAGAAAAATTAGGGTACTCTCTTGTACTCCCAGAAAGAGAAGTATCTATAACTATCATGAAAGGACATGATCATATGGGTAGAGACATAGAAAAAGAAGTAGAATTAAATAATCTTAAAGAAAAAAACCAATTTATTTTACCTATAACAATAATAATATTTGCCTTAATGATGTGGGATATTTTAGCAAGAACATTTGTTGGGATTCCTAATTTACCTATTCCAATGGAATTATTTAATACCATTTCTATGGTTCTTGCTACTGTCGCATTATTCTGGGTCGGAAAGCCTTTCATCGCTGGGGTAGGACGTTTCTTGCAGTATCGAATAGCAAATATGGATACGTTGATTGGTATAGGGACACTCACTGCATATATTTACAGTGTAATCATAACAATCCTGCCTTCAATAAGAACCTTAATACAAGTCCCCGACTATACTTATTTTGATGTGACCATTGTGGTTATTGGCTTTATAACTTTAGGTAAATATCTTGAAATTAATTCTAAGAAGAAAACTGGCGATGCTATAGAAAAATTATTAAATCTCCAAGCAAAGACCGCCTTAATTATGCGTGGTGGTGCCGAAATAGAAATACCTATTGAGCAAGTTGTTTACGGAGATCTAATAATAGTAAAGCCTGCGGGTAAAATTCCAGTTGATGGTGTAGTTATAGAAGGATCATCTTACATAGACGAATCCATGATTACTGGTGAACCAATTCCAATTTCAAAAAATATTGGTGATACCGTTGTTGCTGGTACTATTAATACAAGTGGAGCGTTTACATTTAAAGCGATAAAAGTTGGTTCGGAAACTATGCTCGCACACATCGTGAAAATGGTAGAAGAAGCCCAAGGGAGCAAAGCCCCAATACAAGCTTTAGCTGACAAGATATCTAGTGTTTTTGTTCCAATTGTCTTAATTATTTCTTTATTCTCTTTAGTTTTATGGCTTACGGTTGGGACATCATATTTGGGTTTCTCACAAGCTTTATCAATTGGAATTTTATCATTTGTAAGTATCCTTATAATTGCTTGTCCTTGTGCTCTCGGACTTGCAACCCCTACAGCGATTATTGTTGGTGTAGGTAAGGGCGCCAAAGAAGGTATTTTAATTAAAGATGCTGGAACACTAGAAAAACTTCATAAAGTAAATGTAGTAGTGGTTGATAAAACAGGAACACTTACCCGTGGAAAACCAGAACTTATCTCAATTCAAAATACATCTAGTAAAACAGATAACGAATTAGTTCGTATTCTAGCAACTCTTGAAAATAAATCAGAACATCCAATTGCTCACGCTGTTGTATTGTACGCAAATGAAAAAAAACTAGAACTCTTAAATATAGATAATTTTGAAGCAATTAAAGGTAAGGGTTTGAAAGGAATTATTGGTGGTATCAAATATTATGCAGGAAATATGAAACTCATAGAGGAACTCAAGCTTTCTTTTGACACAGATTCACTTAATAAAGAAACTATTGAAGGGAAAACCCCTGTGATACTTGCAACAAAAGAAAAAGTGCTTGGGGTGATATTTGTGGCTGATGCCATAAAACCAGAAGCAGTTCTAGCAGTGAAAAATCTCCATGCACTTGGCATTAAGGTTGTAATGCTTACAGGAGACAATAAGAATACTGCCAATTATATTGCCAAACAAGTTGGTATTAATGAAGTGGTGGCTGAAGTAATGCCAGAAGATAAATTGAATACTATTAAATCATTTCAAGCTGAAGGAAAAATTGTAGCAATGGCAGGAGATGGAGTGAATGATGCTCCTGCTCTTGCACAAGCTGATGTAGGTATTGCAATGGCGACAGGAACAGATATAGCAATTGAATCTGCTGGTATTACACTTTTAGGTGGAGATATATCAAAACTTGTTAAAGCAATCAAACTTTCCAAAATAACAATGAGAGGAATAAAACAAAATCTTTTCTGGGCCTTCTTTTACAATATCATTGGTATACCACTGGCTGCTGGATTATTCTACCCGATATTTGGCTGGTTGTTAAATCCTATCTTTGCTGGTTTTGCTATGGCAATGTCTTCAGTATCTGTAGTGTCGAACTCATTACGAATTAAAGCAATGAAATTATAATATGAATAAAAAAACATACACATTTCACGTTTCTGGTATGCACTGTAATTCTTGTATATTAATGACCGAAAGTGAATTAGGAGATGTACTATACATTACAAAAGTAAAATCTAATCTTAAAAGTAATTCTGTAGAAGTTACGGGAGATTTTGGTGATAAAACACCAGAGGTTATAGCTCTCGAATTGTCGGAAGTATTAATAAAACATGGCTATAGTTTATCAGTTGAAAAACAAGAACAAGCAAAAAATATTAACTGGTCAGATTTTAAGATAGCTATTCCAATAACAATTGCATTTACAGTTTTGTTTATAATTCTTCAAAAAATTGGGTTAGTTAATCTTGTTGGAACAGGTAAAGTAACTTATGGAACTGCTTTTGTTATTGGTATTATCGCATCACTTTCTACTTGTATGGCAGTTGTAGGAGGCTTGGTACTTTCTATGTCAGCTACATTTGCAAGAGAGGGAGATAAAGTAAAACCACAACTTCTTTTCCACGGTGGACGTATAGTTTCCTTCTTTATCTTAGGTGGTGTCATTGGAGCAATTGGTTCCGCTTTTACACTTAATACTTCTGCTACATTTATTCTTGGAATAATCATTGCAATCGTAATGTTTATACTTGGTATAAATCTCCTTGATGTTTTTCCGTGGGCAAAAAAATTACAACCATCTATGCCAAAGTTTCTCTCAAAACATGCTCTTGGTGTAAGTAAACTTAATCATACCCTTACTCCTCTTTTAGTTGGTATTGCTACTTTCTTTTTACCTTGCGGGTTTACTCAATCAATGCAAATATACACTCTTACTACAAGGAGCTTCTTGAGTGGAGGTCTTACTATGCTTTCGTTTGCATTAGGAACACTACCAGTACTTGCTCTTATTAGTTTTAGCTCATTTAGTATTCAAAATAGCAAAAAATCAGGCATCTTTTTCAAAACAGCAGGGCTAATAATAATAATGTTTGGGTTATTTAATCTTATCAATTCATTGGTGGTTATAGGAATTATTCCACCAGTATTTAATTTTTAATTTATGAAATCTACAATCTTATCGATAATCATCGTAATAATATTAATAGGAGGAGCTATTTTTCTGACGAGCAATAAGAGCAATGGGGGGTCTGTTAAACAATCAAAACCAGAAGTTGAGAATATAAACAATATTTCCATCAAAGATGGAAAACAAATAATTGAAATAAAAGCAAAGGGTGGATATACACCAAGAGTAAGTGTGGCTAAAGCAAATATACCCACCATCTTACGATTTGATACTAATGGTACTTTTGATTGTTCTTCTTCTGTTCGTATTCCTAGCATGAACATATCAAAGATATTACCTAATTCTGGTACAACAGATATTGATTTAGGAAATCCTAATGCAGGGACACTACAAGGAACTTGTGGCATGGGCATGTATCCCTTTGAAATCAACTTTCAAGGGTAGACATTAGATTTTTACCAAGATCAGATCTATAAATGTATCCATTATGATCCCTTATTTTGATTCCCAATTCATCCACTAGTCCGCACACACAAAAAAAGACTTTCGTCTTTTTTTGTGTGTAATAGAGAAGAGCCAAATACTTTGATCTGTAAGGGGATTAAAAGACTTTTTAATCTTGCTATGTAATCTGAAAAGTACCCGCGAACGCAGAAAGAAAGATCCTTCATCCTATTAATAAATTAATTGCTTAAATATCTAAAAAGGATTATTATGCGATAAAATATTGTCTAACTAAAATAGATAGATCAGATGGGAGAAATTTCTGTTATTGCCCAAGACCATCACCGGAGGCCAAGATCGATTGGTGGCTCAGATAAACCTGCCAATATTTCTTATGTAAAAGACCAGGATCATAAAGACTGGCACACACTAGCAGGCAATTTGAATGCATATCAATTATGCAATTGGTTTAATAAACTAGAGTTTATTAAACCAACTAATGTAATCCTTGTGTGTGAATTCATCAATGGATCGCAAGGAAAAGGGCATGGAGGTCATAATTCAAAAAACAAACACAAGATTTGTTCGGCATGGAAATCCTTATCAAAAGGATTAAATTATGAACAAACTATAGAATATTTCAATAGTGTTTGGTTAGACCCTTCATATCATTTTTATGTTGTTTATATGGGAAGGTAACGATTTTGCCTCATCAATGTATTCACTGATGAGGCTTTTCTTTATATCGCTCTTATTTCTTCAAAAAAGTTTTGATACATCTTTATGACTCGACGAGCTTCAACCTGACTAACTGGATATTCCGATCCTTGGTGAGCAATTTTATTTCGGATGATATGAGCTTCCCAAGCATCTTGGATAGAGGCATAACCGTTTGAACGCGCTTCTTCAAGCAGTTCACCCAAAGTATTTCCAGCCATTCCCTTTTCTTTCAAGAGTTCTTCAAGCATACTATCGGCTTCCATAATCGACACACGCCAATCTGAATCATTAGGGCTTTCGACAAGAGTTAGAATATAATGCCATCTCGGATTTTGATTACGATCGTCCTCTTTATCCCTAGCAAGCGCTTCATTTATCTCATGATTAATTTCATGCTTTTCATAAAGCTGAATTTCTCGCATCCGAACAAGAGAAAATATTATTATGATAATAAAAATTAAAGATAAGGCCATAGAAATAAGTCCGATCATATTCCAAGTTTCAGCCCTTGAAAAATAATCGAGAATTGGGTTAATAAACTCAAGTATTTTATTAAAAATATATTCAATATTTAAAAAAGTTGGATCAAAAAGTGGTTGTTCAATAATTTTCTGTCCTAGTGGTTGCTCCATGTTTTTATTATACCCTGTAGTGTAACTTTAATAAAGTTTTTAAAAGTGTTAAACAAGCTTTTCAAAATCCTTCCCAATTGCAAAGAGAATATCTTCGCGGAAAATTGGTGCCATAATATGTAGCCCAAATGGAAGTCCTTCACTATTTTTACCCGATGGAATAGAGATGGCTGGGATATCGGCAATATTGGCCGGAACTGAAAACAAATCCGATAAATACATCCCAATTGGATCGTCAGATTTTTCACCAAATTTAAATGGCATAAATGGTGAAGTCGGTGTGATAATAGCATCAACTTCCATAAAAGCAGTCTTCAACTCTTCTTTAATCGCATGACGTACTTTAATGGCCGTATTATAATAAGCATCATAATAACCATGAGACAATATATATGTTCCAAGTAAAATACGGCGTCTGACTTCTTTACCAAAACCCTTACCTCGACTTTTTGTATAAACTTCAAAAAGTTTATCAGCCTCCTCGTGTAAGCCATAACGAATTCCATCATAACGAGCTAAGTTACTTGAAACTTCGGCTGGAGAAATTATATAATAAACAGCTAATGAATATTTAATAAGTGGAAGTGAAATATCAATAATTTCATATCCCGCATTTTCTAATTTTTTACAAGACTCTTCAAAATTTTTTAAAATTTCTGGTTCCATTCCACCACCTTGAAGAAAGGATTTTGGTACACCAATTTTCTTCTTTAAGGGTTTTGCGTCGGCTCTATCATTTAATTTAACTGAAGTACTATCCATTTCATCATAACCATTGATGGCTTTAAAAAGTATTTCTGTATCAGTAACATTTTTCCCAAATGGTCCAACTTGATCAAGAGAACTACCCATCGATATAATTCCGGAACGTGAAACTGCTCCATAAGTCGGTTTAAGACCAACAAGCCCACAAAAAGCCGCAGGTTGACGTATAGAGCCACCCGTATCGCTACCTAGAGCAACAAGAGTTCCATTCATTGCTAAAGCGGCCACGGAACCTCCAGAAGATCCACCAGGAACACGACTCTCATCGAGAGGATTCTTAGTATTACCATAAGCACTAGTTTCAGTTGATGAACCCATCGCAAATTCATCCATATTCGTACGACCCAAAAAAACAGCGCCCTGATTTTTTAATTGCTTAACTACAAAAGAATCGTATGTGGCCACATGATTTTTTAAAACTAAAGATGAAGCTGAAGCAATATGACCTTCATTGAGCATGTTATCTTTGAGAGCGACCGGAATCCCCGTCATCAATGTCGCCGTTCCATTTTGAAACATTTCTTCAGCTTGCTTAGCTTGCTCGAAAATATCGTCATATATTTCAAGATAGGCATTAATACTAGAATTTTTTTCTGCAATGACAGCTAAATATTCTTTGATTAATTCAGTTACTGTAAAATCACCGTTTAATAAAGAACTATGAGTATTTGAAATTGTTAGATTTTTTAAATCGATCATAGAATCTGTTTTACCTTAAGAAAACCATCTTCTGTTGCTGGAGCTTGTCTCAAAATCTTTTCTGTATATTGCCCGCTTTGGTTGCTCGCAACGTCGTCACGCATAATATTTTGGAGTTGATGATCTAGAGTCGACGAATCCGAACTGTTTCCACCATTTATTTTAGAAACCTCTTGAACTTGTCCAACGTAAGCTAAAATCGAATCGAAATCTTTTGCAATATCGATCATTTCTTGATCACTCATATCAATCCGAGCTAAATTGGCTAATTTTTTAATATCTTCTAATTGCATATCCTAAGAATAACATATTCTACAATTATTTTAAAATCGAATAGGCAAGACCTAGTCGATTTAACTTGGTTGTTTTTAAAATAATTTTAGGAATTCTTGCTCATTTATAACTTTTATACCAAGTTTCAAGGCATCGGTCTGTTTACTGCCAGGATTTTCACCAACTAAGACATAATTGGTTTTAATTGATACAGCTGATGAGATAGTTCCACCTTGCTCGATAATCTTTTTCTTTGCCTCATCTCGTGAAAGCGTCTCAAGTGTTCCCGTTAAAACAAAAATTTTACCAGTTAAACTACCTGCTTTTATTTTTTCATGATGGATAAGAACACCATTTTTTAGCAATTTTTCAATCAAATGAAAATTAGTCTCATTACAGAAAAATTGAATAATCGATTCAGAAACTACAGGACCAATATTAGGAATATTATTTATTTCTTCTTTCTTCGCTTTAATTAATTTATCAATTGAGCCAAAATGATTTGCTAAATCTCGAGCGGTTTCTTCTCCGACATGAATTATTCCAAGAGCATAAATAAAACGCCAAAGCAAAACTTTTTTATGAGTATTGATGGAGGTAATTATATTGTCAGCTGATTTTTCACCAAATCTCTCCAGACCAGAGAGGTCGGACTTTTCAAGAGTAAACAAATCCGAAGCGTCGGTTATCAATCCTTCATCTTTCAAACGATCCAAGATTTTCGGTCCGATTTCATATATTTCAAAAATATTAACAAAGTGCTGGAGTCCACGACGACTGCGAGCCGGGCAATTTTTATTGGTGCAGTAATAAGCCACAGAAGATGATTGACCCAAGGAAGCAGAGAAAACTTCTCTTCGCAAGGTCCTCGGACGAGGGGTAGTGGGGGCCAGACCATAGCTCAAAGAATTTTCTCTGCTTCCCAAGCTTTTACGTTCAATAATAAATTCACATACCGGACAATGCTCAGGCATCTTAAATTTTTTTTCATTTCCCTTTCGCATTTTAACCAAGACTTCGACAACTTCTGGAATAACATCGCCAGCCTTTTGAATAACAACAGTGTCCCCAATTCGAATATCAAGACGATTAATTTGATCAATATTATGCAAGGTCGCTTTTGAAACGGTTGAGCCAGCCACTCCGGTCGGATTAAAAATAGCGACAGGTGTTAAGACTCCCGTTCGGCCAACATTGACAACAATATCCAAAACGACGGTTGTAGCCCGCTCAGCCGGATATTTATATGCCACCATAAATCGTGGGGCTTTCCCGACAAAGCCTAAAATTTCTTGCAAGTCTAACTCATCGACGGAGATAACCATTCCATCGGTTCCATACGGAAGGCTAGCCCTTTTCTCTCCAGCTTGGTTTATGAATGAAAATACATCATTTAAATTTTTCACTTTCTGTTCATAAGGGGCAACTTGAAAACCAAATTGACGCAAAAGATGATGTTTATCAGAATGATTTAAAATATTTTTCTCAAATTCCAATCCTTCGATTTTTGCAATTTCCCAAGCAAACAATTCAAGTTTTCTATCTCTTACAACAGCTGAATCAAGTTGACGTAAACTACCAGCGGCAGCATTCCGAGGATTGGCAAAAATTGTCTTACCTAGTTTTTCTTGTTCAGCGTTTAAGAGTCGCCATACTCTTTTAGGCATGACGACTTCTCCGCGAACTTCCAGATATTTTGGATAAGGGGCGGTTAGTTTCATCGGAATAGTTGCAATCATTTTTAAATTTTCAGTTACATCTTCACCGATAAATCCATCCCCTCTCGTTGCGCCACGGATAAATTGACCATCTTGATAAATTAAAGAAGCCGACAGACCATCGAGTTTTAATTCACAAAAATATGAAGGCACTTTATCGATCAATTTCAAAATACGTTTCTGCCATTCATTAATTTCTTCAAAATTGAAAGTGTCATTAAGGGATAACATCCTTATCTCGTGTGGAACTTTTTTAAAAGAGGCTTGAGCCAATCCGGACACTCGGTTGACCATACTATTTGGATCAGCCAGCTTTGGATATTTAATTTCTAA
>JBBRJM010000021.1:0-11612 GCA_038219305.1 Minisyncoccia bacterium
TAATTTTTCTATAGCATCTCCAGTTTTAATTTTTGACCTAGCTTCAAGATATTTACCAAGGGCTATAAAAGTTATAACAACAATTGTAACATCATAATAGGTATGGCTCACATTTATATATGGAGCTAGATTTTGCTCAAAAGCAGTGATTATAAAACTGTAAATAAAAGCAACTGAGGTACCAATACCTATAAGAGTGTCCATATTTGCTTTACCATAACGAAGAAATCGATAAAATCCGAGAAGGTACGGTTTTCCTACTACAAAAAGAGTGTAAGTAGCCATTAATGGTAATAGGTGGTGAAAGAACTCACTTATTACATAATTCATTTGAGGAATCAAATTATATTGAGCCAAAATATCCCAAGCCATTATACAAATACTGATTATAGCTAAAGGAACAACAGAAATAACTTTTGTTCGCATATCTTTAATTTCATCTAGTTTTTCTTTTTTAGACTGATTTAATCCTAAATGTTCTGAATGCTCACTTGAAGACATACCCATTTCATCTGCAGTAGGGACAACAAGAGAGTAACCAAGTGGCTCTATTTTTTTAGAAAGATTTTCGATGCTGACCTTTGTGCCATCATAACCAACCTTTACTGTTTCGGTACCATAATTTACTTCTGCAGAAGAAACACCATCCGTTTTTTTGAAAGTTTTCTCAATAATACTTGCACAGGAAGCACAATGCATTCCTTTGACTTTATATGTTTGAAATTTGTCCATAAAATTATTTTCGCTTGAGACGATATACTTTTAATATCTCATCCGTCGCTTTATCTGTTTGACCTTTTTGCATCTGATGAACGACACAAGTACCTAAATGGTTTTCCATTAAAATATCTTCTATGTTTGAAAGACCTTGCTTAACAGCAGAGGTTTGTGTTATGACGTCCACACAATATGTACCTTTATCCACCATCTCTTGTAATCCTCGTACTTGCCCCTCAATAATTTTTAGTCGTCTAATAAGTTTTTGTTTATCGTATTTCATATAATAAGTATATACCCCCTGGGTGGTATGAGTCAAGCATTTTTATAGAAAATATATTATAAAGACTAGATTAATAGATTTAAGTTATATATTTCTAGTTCTGAAATGCTAAACTTGGAAATATCTCAAAAATCCTAGAAACCTGCAAATCACTTTTAATTTTAACCCAATTAAGAGTTCTGACCTCGTCCACGAAGGGGAGCAAATGAGAACCCCTCGAAAGAGGGTGTTTTCTTTTGATCCGTGGAGAAAGCAAACTGCTTTGCTTTCGTGTAGGGAGCGAAAAGCTTTTGTGTCTTTCTGGAAGATTTATCTGACAGAAAGTACAAAAGGTATACTGTTCTCGTAGAGAAAGATATCCCTACCCACGGAGCAAATTTTTCAACCATATTTTACAATGGTTATTTTTTGGACCCGCCTGCAACGATGTAGCAAATTCGGGCAGGAGTAGGTAGAAGTTTGAAGCTAGGATATAATTAAAAATATAATGAAAATATTATTTTTAATTTTAACAACAATTCACGGGCTTATTCATTTAATGGGTTTTAGTAAAGCATTTGGTTTTAGCAATATCACTCAAATTACCAAAGAAATTTCAAAACCATTTGGTATTTTTTGGTTATTTACCTCACTACTATTTATTGTTACTGCTGTTTTATTTTTACTAAAAAAAGATTCATGGTGGGTGGTAGGAATTATTGCAATTATAATTTCTCAGATTCTGATTTTTACTATTTGGCAAGATGCAAAATTTGGGACAATCCCTAATGTAATTATATTTGTTGTAATTATTTTATTTTTTGTAAGCATTAGTTTTGAACGCAATTTCCAGAAAG
Source organism: Minisyncoccia bacterium (assembly GCA_038219305.1). Lineage (GTDB taxonomy): Bacteria > Patescibacteriota > Minisyncoccia > Phycocordibacterales > UBA9973 > UBA8515. The sequence continues at coordinate 1,837 of JBBRJM010000021.1, forward strand.
ATGTCAAAGAAAATTTACAACGAAACAGTTCAATCACAACTGAAATACTTACAGAAAATGATCTTTTGCAATTACCTGAACCAGTGAAGCGTTACTTAAAATATGCCGGCGTTCTTAACAAACCAAAAGTAAAAAATATGAGAATTGTATTCGAAGGAGAAATGAGAAGTAAGGGAAAAAATTACTTTCCTTTTACTTCAGTTCAATATAATTTCTTTGATGAGCCCACTCGTTTGTTCTTTATGAAAGGAAAAATGTTTGGAGTAACTATTCCTGGCTATCATAAATATAGTGATGCAGTTGCAACAATGGATATTCGTCTGTTTGGACTTTTACCTATTGTGAGACAATCTGGTGAAATACTAAATAAAGCTGAAACTGTTACATTGTTGAATGATATGTGCTTACTAGCACCAGCAACATTAATTGACAAGAGAATTAAGTGGCAGGAAATTGACAACCTTTCTACTAGAGCTTTTTTTACAAATAAGGGTATTACAATTTCTGCTACTCTCTACTTTAACGAGAAAGGTCAACTTGTTGATTTTATGTCCAATGACCGTACTGATATAAATGACATGAAACAATATCCCTTTTATACCCCAATTTCTGAATATCAAAACATAAATGGAATTAATATTATGAAGCACGGTGAAGCAATTTATCAGTATCCTGACGAAAAATTCACCTATGGAAAATTTAAGTTAAAAGAGGTTATGTATAACGTAAAATAATAACTGGTATTTATAAAAAACTATTTTTTTATAAATATTTTTATAATTCGCCTTTATTTGGACTAGTGAACAAAGATATAATTTACCTTTATATAGAAAGCAAAGACTTTATTTCTCTCAACGAAACCTCAGGAAAAGGAAACATCTCCTCCCTTATTGTTCGTAATTCATCGTACTGAGAGAGCCAATTTTCTAGCCATATTTTACAATGGTTATTTTTTGGAATGTAGCAAGGACCGTCCTTGCTATCTACTTGCTATCTACATACAATGGTTATTTTTACTACCTTTGTACAAGTTCAAACCTATTAAATCACTGCACCTAGTATAGTATAGGGATTGAATTTTTGATATAATATGGTTATGAAAAATATTTATAAAATAATACTAACAGTAATATTTTCTTTGTTTATTAATAATTATCTTTATCATAATTTTTTTGTGAGTATCATAAATAAAGGTATATCTACAAAAAATAAATTACCATACTTAATAGCCGCTACAGTTTCAATTATTTACATACTTATTTCATATTTAGTCTTTTCTGTCATTATTAATGGTATATATATTAAAAAGACTAAGAAAATTATTTATGGATTCTTAATGTTATTGGTTATTTTTATTTTATCTATATTTATATTTGAAATACTATATGCTCCTCATTGGGCACCAGTACCTGGACCTAATGATACGATCATTCCATATACTCAAAATATTTAATAATTATTTTTAATCTTTATTATAAATATTAAAGATAATAAAGATATTATATCCTTCAACGAAATTTTAGGAAAAGGAAACCCTAAAGTAGATAGATAGCAAGGACCGTCCTTGCTATCTAGATAACCCGTCTAAGCCCTTGAATTGGCATTGCCGGTTTTATTGGATTATCTTCTCTCGTAGGAGAGAAAGGTTTCTATTTACTTTGAAAGAACTTACACAGATTATATCGAAAATTCCCTTTTGAATTGCAATTCTGTAGCAAAATGTAGCAAGGACGGTCCTTGCTATCTAATTGCTATCTAGTCCTTGCTATTTATATTTTTTAATGTGATATAATATTAAAATTAGTCTTATTTATTATTATATATGTCAATATATTTTGAGTGGAATAAAAATATGTCGGTGGATGAAGATCATATCGATAACCAACACAAGAAACTTTTGTCTCAATTAAATGAAATTATTTATATTATGTCTTTTGGGGCTACTTCCAGAGAAGTGAGAGGAGCGATAAATTTCTTTGATGACTATGTCAAGGAACACTTTACTTATGAAGAAAATTATATGAAGGAGCATAAATATCCTAAATTATACGAACATAAAAAAACTCATAAGAATTTCATTTCAAATTACCTTTCTTTTAAAAAGAAATTAAAGAGTGGAGTTGATCCAAGAGAATTAATTATGGAGATAGAAACATATCTCGGTCAATGGTGGATAAAGCATATTAGTAAAGAAGATCAAGAATATCATAACTTTGTTGAAAAAAATATCAAGTAGTAACACTATAGTTAATAATATCTCCCTTTAATTAAGGTTCCTAATTATTCTCAATAGGAGAGTAAATTTTTGTACTATTAATACACTTTATTTAAGTAAAATAAATATTAAAAAATCACTCATTCAGAGTGATTTTTTAATATTAGGTATATTATTTCTTACCTAATTGATTTGCTATTACTAGGACGTAGATAGCTGATACACCAACTAAGGTATAAACAATTCTAGATAAAAGTGACATTTTACCCAAAATTGTAGCAACCAAATCAAAGTTTAATAATCCAACTAAACCCCAATTTAGACCCCCAACTATAACTAATACTAATACTAACCATTCGATTGAATTTAATTTATTCATACATTTTAAATTTATTAACTAATAATCTTAATTTTATTCTGGTATAAGAACAGTATCTATAACATGTATAACCCCATTTGAAGCCAAAATATCTGTTGTTATGACATTTGCATTATTTATTTTTACACCACTTGAAGTATTGATCTTTATTTTACTACCTTGTACTGTTGTAGCCTCAGTGAGATTAACCACATCAGATGCCATAAACTTGCCAGACAAAACGTGGTATGTAAGGACTGAAGTTAATTTAGCTTTATCCTTAAGAAGAGATTCAACTGTACCTTCTGGTAATTTTGCAAAAGCTTCATCTGTAGGAGCAAGAACGGTAAAAGGTCCTTCATTTGATAATGTTTCAACTAGTCCAGCTGCCTCTATTGCAACAACTAAATTCTTGAATGTTCCAGCGTCTATGGCTATTTCTACTATATTTTTTTTATTATTTTCCATAATTTTTTATAAATTAATTTAGTAACGTTTTCTTTTTTTATTAATTTCGACCTTAACTTCTTTTAGTATATGTGATAATATAGAAACATGCAAAACGTGCATTTCACCCCAAGTCAAATTGCTCAGATGTTAAATGTAAATGAATCCACTATTAAAAGATGGGTGGATAAAGGGTTACTTAAAGCGTCTATAACTAAAGGTGGGCATCGACGTATCTATCAAGAAGACCTTTTAATTTTTAGAAAAGAAAATAATTATAATAAAAAACACTCATATACTCTTCGTAAGCCTCGTCTATATACAAATTCAAACGAGCTTTGGAAAGAATATTACAATCTTCTTTTAATCAACTATTACAAAGAAGCCCAAGCAATTATTACCAATGAATTTTTAAGAAACACGCCCATTATCAATATCGTCCAAAAAATTATATTCCCTGCCCTTGGGCATGTTGGTGACGAGTGGTTTACCGGTAATATTGAAATTCACGATGAACACAGAATTTCATTTTATATTCGAGAACAATTAATTACACTAAATCAATTAATTCCTGAACCTAAAAAAGGTAAAAAGGTAATTCTCGCATGTATTTCGGGAGAATGGCATGAAATCTCTCTTCAAGTTTCAGCCCTTATTTTAAAATCTCATGGATATGAACCTATAATCCTCGGTGTAAATACCCCCGAAAAAGAAATACTTAAGGCGACTGAAAAATGGCAAGCGAAAATTGTAATAGTAATTAAAATTTATAATGAAAATAGAAAAAATGAATATCTTGGAAAATTAGAGGAGTATATGAAAAAAAATAAATCTCTCTTGATCTATGGAGGAAATGGCTGGAGTAAACAATGGCACCAAATTATGAATAAAAATAACCGCAAACATATTAAACATTTTGGAGATATTTCATTATTAGAAAATGAGGCCAAAAGACTAATTGATAAATAGCTATTTGATCATTATATAAATAATAATGGCTAATATAAAATAAAAATGATAAAATTACAGTATTAATTTTGATCAACCTAAAAATTTAGAAAATGACAAGAAGGTTGTTTATCATAGAACCTCAAAAATTAAAGCGCAAAAAATTTTAGAGAATAGATCTTTCAAGAATAGTTCTAAGGGTTTTTATGGTTTAGGTGTATATACAGTGGAGGATTTGGAATCAACACTAACAAGTTATGCAAAAAAACACTACGGGAATTCAATTATTAAATGTGAAATAAACTATGAAGGCTATAAGGAGTTTGTAAAATTTCAAGATTCTATTGAAGCACTTAGTTTTTCTAAACAAAACAACCCAGCTGGAATGATTTACACAAACAAAAATGATGGCAACGTTGTATTTATAAAAGAAATAAAAGAAGTTAAACCAATAGCTTATAGTGTAAATGATGGGAAAGAATGGAGGTCAATTTAATCATAATTATATAAAGAACAAATTAATTCAATATTATTAACGATGCAGACAAAAAAGAGTATAATTGAAATATGAAAAATAAAATTTATTTGAAAGGTGGCTACATTGGAATTTTGATGATTTTGTTAGCTGTTTGCATAATCGTTTTTATAATAGTCAACAAAAACCTCATCTCTCCAAAAAATGACGGTAAAAATATGATTGAACAAGGACAAGATAATATTAATCAAGCTAAATCAGTTGTGAATTTAGTTGAGCAAAAGAATATTGAAGTGTCTGAATAACGAGCAGAAAAAATCAAAACTGGTCTAGCTACTAAATAAAGACAAGCCAGTCAATAGTAGTTTAATTATGGTTCGAGATAAATAGGAATGCAATATTAAATTTTAACTGGGGCTAAATCGATTTTGAATCTGAATTAACGAGCCTATTTAATTTTTCAAATATTTTTTTCCAAAATAGAGTAATCAAAATTAAAATTAAGGCGAAAAAAACTATTGTGAAATTGCCGATTATTTTATCAACAGCTTGCCAACTTCCCGCAAAGGTATAACCAATAAATGCATAAAATAAAACATTACAAACCGTGCCGATAATTTCATATAAGAGAAATTTACGATAAGAAACATTACTAATACCACAAATAAAGTTCAATGTTAAATTGGAAATAACTTCAAAACGGCTGATGATAATTATAGCCCCAGGACGCTTGTTGATGCTTTTCTCAACCAAAGAATAATTATATGAATCAAATATTTTCCTCATAAAAGATATATGGGAAAGAATTTTTTTACCATAGCGACGGGCAATTAAATAAGACAAATTATCTCCAATAATATTTGCCACAAAAACGACAAACAAAATTGTCGTTATTTTAAAATATCCTTGACTTGCAAAAGCCGATGATGTAATTAACAATGTTCCGGATGGTATCGGAATAGCCAGAGCAGCTAGAAAAGTTACAACAAATAGTGCCCAGTATTTATAGAGAATGATATAGGGTAGAATTGCTTGAACTAAAAAATCCATAAATTATCGTTTAGAATTAATTATGCTAAATTGACAAATATACATATATCTCTGATAAAAAATCTCCATAAGCCTTATTATATCAATATTATGGGGTTTATGCATTAAAAATACACGAAAAGGTAAAAAACGACTTTTATTGATAATTTATAATATTCATGGTCTGACAAATTTTGCAAGACATATTGATAGTATTATGTTATACTGATCTGGTGTTAAGACACGGGAACAATGTCGAGGTTTCAATAAAAATATAATCAAAATAATCGTATGATGACAGGAACAATCAAAACTCTTACGGATAAAGGATTTGGATTTATCTCTCGCGAAGGTGAGACAAAAGATCTATTCTTTCATTCAAAAGAATTAGTTGGCGTTACATTTGACGAACTTAAAGTTGGAGATTTAGTCTCATTTGAAGTTACACAAAGTGAAAAAGGTCCAGCTGCTACAAAAGTATCTCTTGCGTAGTCACTAAAAATTAAATACACTCCCAGGATTTTGATCCTGGGAGTGTATTTAATTTTAACATCTTTAATTAAATTGTTATCTTGCAGATCTCTATCGTAGGACTTTTTTATAATTTGACGTATAATGAAATTATAATTATTAGTAATAAATAAACGCAGACGACTAACTAATTCGTCCGACGTTACAAAAAAATATGGCCAAAAGAGACACAGCATTAAGAGCAAAGAATGCTCCATCAAAACATTCTCATAAAACAAAAAAAAGACTTGAGATTAAAAAAGTGATGTTAGCCAAGAAATTAGGAACTAAAAAATCAAAATAAAAACCGGCGACCATTTGGTCGCCGGTTTTTATTTTGAATACCAAATCTCAAATCGTCTTAGTGAGTAGTATGAACCTCATGATGCTCATGGATTTCATCTGGTTTCTTAATTATAACTCGAATGATTATGATAATAATTAAGATTAGAAATACAACTATTATCCATTGCCAAACAGAACTTGGCATAAACCCGCCTGATCCATTAAAGGCTAATGCTGTTAACTCGCTATTTTTGCCAGCATTCGCATTGTAGACAGAGGCAGTTAAATTATCATTATAGCGGTCAGTATTCACGTTTGAATTATTTTGATTTGCTACAGCATTATTTGCAGGTTGACCAATGTTGGAATAAGTTGAAGTAGGAACGTAAACAGTTTTGGCTGGTGCAGGAACATAGACTGTATTGGTTGATGTCGGAACATAGACTGTATTGGTTGGACCCGGAACATAATTAGTTGGGCCTTTAACATAAATTGTTTTTGTAGCCGTTTGAACATTTTGATAGCTTGGATAATTTGTCGGAATCTCAGTAAAAGCCGATCCAGAATAACTATAGTTCCACTCTGGTTCATAAATGCCAGGAACATAAGCTAAAGCACTGTTAGTAAAAACAAATAGAATAGCTAATGAAGCAAGGGATATTAAGTTTTTTAATGTTTTATTAGTCATGGAGCTATTATAGCATATATAACTTGTCTTTGTCAAGTCCCCGAGCAATCCTCTAAACCCTCAAATATAATGGTATTTTTGAAAGTAGCTCGTCATCCTCGGATAGAGTATAATTATTATATAAAAAATATTATGATAAAAAAACAAACTAAAAGTCAAAAATCAACCCGCTTAGCTAATCAAATCTTGCCTACTCATTATAATTTAACAATTTTGCCAGACATTTTAGCTTCAACTTTTTCAGGTAACGAAATCATCAAAATTAAAGTAACCAATAAGACCAAGACCATTACCCTACATAGTAAAGATATTGATGTAGAAATAGCTAAATTCAAAAATAAAAAAATTGAGCAATTTGCCTCAAAAATTAATTATAATATTAAAAAAGAAACAGTAATTTTACATTTTAAAGATGAAATTTTAATTGGTCAAGGAAAACTTTCTCTAACTTTTTCAGGGATTATTAATTCTAGTTTACGTGGATTTTACAAAAGTAAATATGTCTTAGGTGGCGAAGAAAAATATATCGCAACAACCCAGTTTGAATCAACGGATGCCCGTCGAGCTTTTCCTTGTTTTGATGAGCCAGCAATTAAGGCTATCTTTGAAATTTCTCTTATAATCCCAGACAATCACACTGCGATATCAAATACTCTACCAGTAAGTATTAAAGAACATACTGCCGGCTATAAAATAGTTTCATTTGAACCAACTCCAATTATGTCGACATATCTACTTGCTTATATTATTGGAGAATTTGAATATATAGAAGGTTATACAAAAGACAAAGTACAAGTTCGAGTTTTCACAACAAAAGGAAAAATTCATCAAGCAAAATTTGCCCTTGAAACTGCTATAAAATCCCTAGAATTTTATAATGAGTATTTCAATATTCCCTATCCACTTCGGACATTAGATCTTATTGCTATCCCTGATTTTGAAAGTGCAGCCATGGAAAACTGGGGAGCTGTGACTTTTCGAGAAACGGCCATCCTAGTCGACGAAGAACATACTTCACTTTCCAATAAACAATGGGCCGCCATCGTTATTGCCCATGAATTGGCTCATCAATGGTTTGGCAACCTTGTCACAATGCATTGGTGGACTGACTTATGGCTCAATGAAGGCTTTGCTTCATATATGGAAAATTACTGCGTCGACCACATGTTCCCCGACTGGCACATTTGGGATCTCTATCTGAGTGATAGATACGCTCTGGCCTTGCGACTTGACTCACTTAAAAATTCCCACCCAATAGAAGTGGAAGTTAATCATCCCGATGAAATCAGTGAAATTTTCGATATGGTGTCATACGCCAAAGGTTCAGCGGTTATTCGAATGCTGGCAGAATATTTAGGAGATGATAAATTTCGAGATGGACTTCGACACTATCTAAAAAAGCATAGCTACAAAAACACACAAACAATAGATTTATGGAATTCATTTGAAAAAATAAGTAAAAAAACAATTGTTCAAATAATGAATTCTTGGACTAAAGAAACTGGCTATCCCCTCCTCTCTGTCTCAAAGAAAAATAATCAGTTTTACTTAAATCAAGAGAGATTTTTCTCAAGTCGCATCTCGGCACTTTCATATTCAAATTCAAATAAAAAAAAGAGCAACTGGCAAATTCCCGTCAAATACGAAAGTCTAACGACAAAATCCGACAATATGGATATTCTTAAGCTTTTGTTGACTCAAAAATCCGCACCTCTAATCGGAACTTCAATCGGTAAAATTAACAAAGATGAAGAAACTTTTGCACGAGTTCATTATGATATAGAAACGCTAAATAAACTCAGTGCTTATGTAACAGAAGGTAAACTCTCTGTAAAAGATAGACTGGGTTTAATTCGAGATGTATTTGCTCTTGCAGAAGGCGGTTACATAGAAACGACAGAAGCATTAGAATTTTCATTAGCTTATAAAAATGAAACTGAATATATTGTCTGGTCTGAAATATCTCAAGGCGTAAATAAAATTGCAAATATTATCGGAAGTGAATCATTTAAAGAAAAATATAACCAATATGTTCGATCACTATTTAGCCCACTTGCAGAAAAAGTTGGATTTGATCATATTAAAGGTGAAAATCATTCTAATACTTTCTTGCGGAGTTTATCATTATCGATGGCTGCCCATTATGGAGATATGAGAGTCATTCGACAAGCTCATAAACTATTCAAAAATAGATCTAAATCGACAATACGAGCTGATATTCGTGGTTTAGTTTATAATATAGTTGCTGCTAACGGAAAAAATAAAGAGTGGAATTTATTTGAAAAATTATATTTGAAAGAAGAATTTCACGAAGAAAAAGATCGCTATGCCCGAGCTCTGGCCTCGTTTAAAGATACAGGATTAATATTAAAAACTTTGAATTTTGCTATGTCAGAAAAAGTGCGAAATCAAGATGCCCCACAAATTATTACCCAAATCTGGCAAAAATATGAAGGCCGGGATTTAACTTGGAAATTTATTAAGAATAATTGGACAAACATTTTGCAAAAATTTGGTGATGGTGGATTAATTTCACGATTAATTGTATCACTTGGAAATCATACAAAAATAAAAGATTTGAATGATGCTAAAAAATTCTTTACAAAAAATGTAGCCCCTGGAGCAGAAAGAGAATTAACTCAAATATATGAAAAGATTGAATCAAATATAGCATGGCTCAAAGATGATAAAAAACCAATCAAAGAATGGCTAAATAAAAATTATTAAACAAACTCCCCTAGATCAGACCTAGGGGAGTTTTTAATGAAGTTATGTTCTAAATGGACCTGAGTTCTAATCTGAATTGCAACACTCTCTAAAT
>JBBRJM010000022.1:0-11604 GCA_038219305.1 Minisyncoccia bacterium
TTCACTGAAACTCTTTTCTTTTCTTAATAGTTTTTCAATACAAAATCGCTCCTCTTTACAGAGGTGTTTTTTCTTGTTTTTTAGGTTTTTCGCCATAAATTCATAATACCTTACCCTTCGTATTTAAAGGTGGGGAGAAGATTATGATTATGAATATATTTAATTTGTTGCTCTTAGAGGTACCGGTCTGGCAAATCATTGTGTTAATCGGAATGTATTTTTTTTATCGCTCAATCAGAGCGAAATATTTGAGAAAAAAAAATAAAAAATATAGAGGAATTGGCGGTCCAATCATTAGGACGGGCTGGTTAGAGCGAAAGCTCTAAATTTCCAATAAAAATATTAACCCTTTCGTCAAAATTAGCGGAGGGGTTAATTCTTACCTAAATATCAATTATTTGGTATAATTACTTTATTATTAATATAATATTGAAATTTATGTTAAAAGGATTTAAACAATTTATTCTCCGTGGCAATGTTGTTGATCTGGCTGTCGGAGTGGTTATTGGGGCGGCTTTTACCGCTGTGGTTACATCATTGGTAAATAATATTCTGACACCAATCATTGGGGCTTTGATTAAATCACCAGATTTCTCAAATTTATATTTTACAATTAATGATAGTAAGTTTATGTATGGTGAATTCTTGAATTCTCTTATTGCTTTCCTAATTGTGGCAGCAGCAATATATTTTTTTGTTGTCACTCCAATTAATACACTTATCTCAAAGACTCGCCGTGAAAAACCTCTCGACCCGACTACAAAGAAATGCTCTGAATGTTTAAGTGAAATACAAATAGAAGCTAAACGTTGTGCTTTTTGTACATCGGTTTTAAAATAAAATGAATAAAAACGATCACAAATATGTTTTAATAATGGCTGGCGGTTCGGGTTCCCGACTCTATCCAAGATCAACGGAGACTTTGCCAAAGCAATTTCAGCAAATTATTGGTGATCGGGCTTTGATTGAACAAGCTTATGAACGTGCTCGAAAAATAGTTGCTGATGACCATATTTATATTTCTTCCAATCATAGATATGTTGATCTGATCAAGAAACACTTACCAAACATTCCGATTGAGAATTTTATTACTGAACCAATAAAAAGAAATACCGGTCCAGCAATAGCTCTCGCTACGGCTCTGATTTATCGAAGAGATAAAAACGCTATTATTGTTGCGGCTCATTCTGATCACTTGGTGTTAAAGTCTGATGAATATGCTCGAGTTATTAAACAAGGTATAAATGTCGTCTCGGATAATCCAAAATTTATATTATGTGTTGGTATTACTCCAACAAAAGCTCATACAGGTCTAGGTTATATTGAAAAAGATAAAGAATTCTTAAAAACTAACGGTTTGACAGTCTATTCGACAAAACGTTTTGTTGAAAAACCAAATTTAGAACAAGCCAAAGAATATGTTTCATCTGGTAACTTTTTTTGGAATGCTGGATATTTTATTTGGCAAGCTAAACATTTCCTCACTGAATTAAAAAAATATAGCCCTACTATGTACGCTGGAGTTAATTCTATCGTCTTGACGGCGGACACAACTTCCTATAATAAAACCCTTGATACTAAATTTACTAAATTTCCAGATATTGCCATTGATCACTTAATCATGGAAAAAACCCCGAACCTCTTAGTCTTACCGGTTGATATAGGCTGGTCAGATATTGGCAGTTGGGACGTTGTAGCCGATATGGTTAATATTAATGAAAAAGATTATGATGGAAATTATACCGAAGGGACGGTGATAAATATCGATACTCATAACACGACAATTCTCTCTCATGATAATAAAAAAGTCATCGCCACCATTGGGCTTGATAACTTTATTATAGTCACGACAGAAGAAGCAATTGTGATCGTCCCTCGTGGACGAAGTGAAGAAGTCAAAAAAATAGTTAATGAGTTAAATAATAGGGGACTTAAAAATATATAATGAAACAAAAAATAAACTTTTCAAAAATTTACAATAAAATACCTGTACCAAAATCTCTAATATTATTATTTGCTTTAGCTATTATTTTAATTGGTTTACGGGTTTATTTATATGATCGTTATTCTCTAGTCTATCTGATTTGGAATATTTTTCTTGCAGCTATTCCATATTTAATAAGTTCTGTTCTTTTATATTTTTCAAATAAAAAACGATTAAATAAAACTTTATTTATAATTAGTGGTATCGTTTGGCTACTCTTTTTACCAAACGCTCCCTATATTATCACAGATTTAATTCATATTGGTGTTGTTCACGGCGTGCCAGTATTGTATGATTCAATTTTATTATTTACTTCAGCTTGGCTAGGACTCTTACTCGGACTTTACTCCATCCTTCAGATTGAGGAAATTTTATTAAATAAATATTCAAAAATAATAACCAATCGCTTAATAATAGGAATCTTATTCTTGGCTAGTTTTGGTATGCACCTAGGTAGGACATTTCGTTTCAATAGTTGGGATATTTTTACAAGTCCTATATTATTTTTTGGTAGAATATTTAATATTTTTTCACTCAGAGTTCATCACGAAGAGGCTCTTTCTTATACTTTATTATTTTTTGCTTTTTTGGTCGTTTCCTATTGGTCTTTTAAATTATCAAAAAAAAATGACTAACTTAAATAAAAAAATTATAGCTTTTGATTTAGATGGAACACTGGCTGAAAGTAAACAGCACTTAGAGGCTGAGATGGCTGAAGTTTTAGCATTACTGGCTAAAGAAAAGATAGTGGTCATAATTTCTGGTGGATCATTTAATCAATTTTTGAAACAATTTCTTGGATCCTTTAATCCCAAAGAAGTAGATGTTGAATTGATATATAGTAATTTAATATTATTGCCGACTAGTGGAAGTCGACGTTATCAATATGATGCCATAATAAAAGAGTGGATTATTACTGATACAGAAGAAATGCCAGAGGTAATAAGAGAGAAAGTTCTTGCAACTATCAAAAGTTATATTTTCACTAACACCTATGGAATTGGCCCAGTAATTGAAGGAGATGAAGTTATTGAAGATCGAGTGACTCAAATTTCACTCTCCGCCTTGGGTCAGCATGCTCCTCTTGAACAGAAGGTTATCTGGGATCCTGATCAGGTCAAGCGTCAAAAGATAAAGCAAGAACTTGAAAAAATTCTACCGGAAGTCGAAATAAACATTGGTGGCTCGACAACACTAGATATTTTACCTAAAGGCTTCAGCAAGGCCAAGGGGTTGCTTCGTTTACTCGATGGTCTTGGTATGACAAAAGAAGATATGATTTTTATTGGTGATGCCATTTTTCCTGGCGGTAATGATTATTCTCCTTACGAAGCCGGAATCGAATGCATAAAGACTTCAGGTCCTAAAGAGACAAAAGAAATAATAAAAAACTGGTTAGACAAATAATATGTAGCCTGAAATTATTTGATGTGTTATAATCCAAAGATGATAAATGGAATTGAAATCTATCAAGAAAAACGACCCTGGGGGAACTTTCGAAGATTTATCCATAACACAATCTCAACGGTTAAAATAATTACTGTTTTGCCGAACGAAGAATTAAGTTTGCAAAGTCATAAAAAACGTTCAGAATTTTGGAGAGTAATAAAAGGAGGTGGTATTTTTTCCGTAGATGAAGTTTTAATTAAGGTATCCGTCGATAGTGAACAATTTGTTCCACGAGAAGCAAAACACACTATGAGCGCAGGACCCGATGGAATGGAAGTTTTAGAAATTGGATTGGGTGAATTTGATGAGAATGATATTGTCCGTTATCAAGATAAATATGGTAGAATATAAATTTATGGCTATAATAAAAAACAAAAAAATAATATGAAAATAACTAAAACAACTCTTCCAAAAAAGAAAAGTAGTCATCAAGGGGTTTTAGTAGCTAAAGCTAAATCAATTAAAGGAAAGATTGGTAAATTATTTATCAAAAAAACTTCTGCTAAAATTATTAGAAAGAAAACGCCGATTAAGAAGAAAGCAAAAATAGAAGATGTTAAGAAAAAAGAGGGTTCATCGATTCGATTAGCTAAATCTCCAAATAATCCGATTATTTCTCCGAGTTTTTATTCTTGGGAGTCTCGAGCAACATTTAATCCAACTGCCATTGAAAGCGATGGAGTTATTCATATTGTCTATCGAGCTGTCGGCGAAGATGATTGTTCTGTTCTCGGTTATGCCACATCACACGATGGATTCAAAATTAATGAACGACCAACTTATTGTATTTATAAAAGATATCACCAATTTGTTGAAAGTAGTGAACCTGCTCCATATTCATCAGGAGGGGGTTGGAATGGAGGATGTGAAGATCCACGAATTGTTTTAATCGACGACACTGTATATATGACTTACACTGCCTTTGATGGCTGGGGATCGGTTCGGATGGCTCTAACTTCCATTAAATTAAATGATTTTAAAAAGAAGAAATGGAATTGGAAAAAGGCCGTTTTGATTTCACCACCAGGTGAAATAAATAAAAATTGGGTCCTTTTTCCTGGGAAGATAAACGGTAAATTTGCTATTTTGCATAGTTTTTATCCAAAGATTTTAATCAATTATTATGATAGTCTGGATGAATTTGACGGGACGAAGTTTATCAAAAGTAATAATACTAGACCAATAGATCATAAGAGAACTTGGGATAGTTGGTTTAGGGGTGTTGGGCCGGCTCCAATTAAAACTAAAGACGGTTGGTTGGTACTTTATCACGCTATGGATTATAAAAATCCCGATCGTTATCGAATGGGGGCCCTTCTTCTCGATTTAAAAGATCCGACTAAAATTTTGCATCGTTCAAATAATCCGATTCTTGAACCTGAAGAAAATTATGAAAACGTAGGGCATAAATGGGGTGTGATTTATTCTTGCGGAGCTGTTGTTAAAGATGGTGAATTATATGTTTATTATGGAGGAGCCGATAAATTTGTTTGCGTTGCTTCAATTTCAATGAAAGAATTATTGGAAGATTTGAAGAAAGATATGGATGTTCGATTAAAAATTAAATAAGAAATTAATAATATGTATGTAGTAAAAAGATCACAACACAATCCGATTCTTATTCCAAATAGAGATCATTACTGGGAAGAGTTTGCCACTTTTAATATTTGTCCAATCAAACACGGTAAAAATATTTACGGTTTGTATCGAGCTATTTCAGCTGTTGATAAAATGGCCACTCAGCAACAAGTCTCAATTATCGCTATCGGAAAGAGCACAGACGGAGTCCACTTTGAGGACCGGGCTCCTTTTATAACTCCATCGGAGGAATGGGATGCACATGGGTGTGAAGATCCTCGAGTAACATTTTTTGAAGGTAAGTACTATATTTTTTACACAGCTCTTTCAACTTATCCATTTTCGGCTGATGGAATTAAAGTGGCCGTAGCCATTTCCAAAGATTTGAAGGATGTCGAAGAAAGACACTTGGTTACTCCTTTTAATGCTAAAGCGATGACACTTTTTCCAGAACGCATTAATGGCAAGATTGTTGTTATTTTTTCAATTCATACTGATAGCCCACCATCAAAAGTAGTGTTTGCAACATTTGATAATATTGAGCAACTTTGGGATGAGTCATACTGGGCAGTCTGGTTGAAAAATTTTGAAAGTCATACTCTTGATTTTAGTCGTGATCAATTTGATCACTTGGAAGTCGGAGCACCACCACTTAAAACAAAATATGGATGGTTGCTAATTTATTCTCATATTCAAAATTACTTTTCGGGACCTGAGAATTTAAATCGAATTTTTGGGATTGAAGCTATCCTTCTTGACATGAATGATCCGACTAAAATTATTGGTCGGACTAAAGGCCCGCTCCTTTCTCCAGAAGAATCATATGAATTAACTGGCTATATTCCGAATGTAATTTTTCCAACTGGAGCACTGCTCAATAAAGATATTTTGACTATTTACTATGGAGCTAGTGATACGACAACCTGTGTAGCCTATGTTAACTTCACGGATTTAATTGGTACGATTTATACTGGCACAACAGCTGATTGGCATTTTAAACGTTGGCCGTCTAATCCAATCATTTCTCCAAAAGAAGATCATGAGTGGGAAGCTAAAGCGACTTTTAATCCAGCAGCTATTCGATTAGAGGGCAAGACTCATATTTTATATCGTACACTTTCATCAGATAATACTTCTTATATTGGTTACGCTAGTAGTGTAGACGGTTTTAATATTGATAAAAGATTAGATGTTCCAATATACTTTCCTCGAGAAGATTTTGAAATGAAGAGAATACCCAATGGTAATTCTGGTTGCGAAGATCCTCGGGTGACTCAAATTGGCAAAAATCTCTATATGTGTTACACGGCTTACGATAGTTTGGGACCTCCACGTGTGGCAGTCTCGTCAATAACAGAGAAAGATTTTCTTGCTCAAAAGTGGAATTGGACGAAACCAATTTTGATCACTCCCTCGGGTCTTGATGATAAGGATACATGTATCTTTCCAGAAAAATTTAAAGATGGTTATTTCGTCATTCATCGAATTGGTAATGAGATATGTGGGGATTACTTAAAGACACTTGATTTTAGTAAGGATTCAGTTAAAAAATGTATTCGTATTTTGGGTCCGCGTTTAAATGCTTGGGATAGTGCCAAAGTTGGAATTTCAGCGACACCACTTAAAACAAAATATGGATGGTTACTACTCTATCATGGAGTTTCTCGAAGTCACAATACTTATCGCGTTGGAGCAATCTTACTTGATTTAAAAGATCCAGCTATAATTCTCGCTCGAGGGACAGATACTATTTTTGAACCACAAGAAGATTATGAAAAAATTGGTATTGTTAATAATGTTGTTTTTCCTTGCGGAATGGCCGTAAAAGGAAAAGATTTATTTATTTATTATGGTGGAGCCGATAAAGTCACTGGTGTGGCGACAATAAAGCTCTCAATTCTCGTGGATGCACTATTTAGGGGGAGTCAGTTGGATGAAAAATAATTATTTGATTAAATTATAATTTATGGTATAATAAATAGAGAGTTTAAGACCTCTTTATTTTTATTTATGGAGAAAGACTATTTAAAATTGCATAGAGGTTTAGTTGTAAAATATTTTTGGCAAGTCATTCGGGGGTATAAACTCTCTTTTTGGACGATTATGGTTGCAACGACTATTTCGGCTGGTTTAGATATTTATATTCCATTTAGATTCTTGGATTTGTGGAATATTTTAAGTATTAATAATTTTACATTGGTAGCTGACGCTTATCATCTACTGACAATTATTTTCATTTTAGGGCTCGCTCGTTTAGTAATTTCCAGGGGGAATAGTTTTTTAAATTCATATTTTCAGGCTTCTGTTATGGCAGGACTTCGTAAGCAAGCTTTTTCATATATGATTGGTAATTCTCATTCTTACTTCTCAAATAATTTCGGAGGTTCTCTTACTCAAAAAATTAGTAAATATGCTCGGTCTTTTGAACGATTGATGGATATGTTAGTTGATAACGGTCTACCTTTGGTAATTCGTTCTGTTGGTACGGTTTTGGCTGTTTATACTTTAGTTCCTAAATACGCCTACATATTATTAGTCTTTTGCCTTATTTTTATTGTTACTGCTCTAATATATGTTCGCCTAAAACTTAAATTCGATATTTTAGCCGCTAGAGCTGATACTAAAACAACAGGGGCTTTGGCTGACTCAATTAGTAATCACTCATCAATTGAACTTTTTGCTGGACATGATTATGAAAAAGAAAAAGTGGGAGAAACAATTGATGTTCAAAAAAAAGCCACAATTACCAATTGGTTTTTATGGGGAGGATTATCTTTTATTCAAAGTTTTTATACAGTAGTGATTGAATTTATAATTTTTTGGCTAGCAATTGGTGATTGGAAAATTGGTCTAATGAGTGTTCCGATTATGATATTGATTCAAAATTATTTGGGTCGCTTAACAAATAGTCTTTGGAGTTTTCACTCAATTATTCGGACATTTTATGATGGATTCGCTGATGCTGAAGAAATGGCTTTGGTTTTAAATAAACCATATGAAATTGAGAATGTGAATGACAATGTTTTAAGTAATGCTATTGGCAAAATTGATTTCGATAAAGTTACTTATATCTATGATAAGAATGAAACAAAAGTATTTGATGATTTTTCACTGACAATTCCAGCTGGACAGAAAATTGGAATAGTTGGTTCATCCGGTGCTGGTAAGTCAACCTTTGTAAATTTACTAATGCGTTTATTTAATTTAACACAAGGTAAAATATTGATCGATGGAATAGACATTAGCACTATTTCACAATCTAATCTTCGAGAACAGATTGGCTTTGTTCCACAAGACCCAGCTCTCTTTCACAGATCATTGATGGAAAATATTCGTTATGGTAGGCGAGATGCAACAGACGAGGAAGTGATAGAAGCAGCTAAACTTGCCCACTGTGATCAGTTTATCGATAAACTACCAGAAGGATTTGAAACATTTGTTGGTGAACGAGGAGTAAAGCTCTCAGGTGGAGAGCGTCAAAGAGTAGCAATTGCACGAGCTATGCTAAAAAATGCTCCAATTTTAGTTCTCGATGAAGCAACATCAGCTCTTGATTCAGAATCGGAAATTTTGATTCAAGATGCTTTAAGGATATTAATCAAAAATAAAACAACTATTGTTATTGCTCATCGACTTTCTACCATTAAAGAGATGGATCGGATTATTGTAATTAGTCAGGGAAAAATTGTTGAAGATGATAATCATAATAAATTAATTAATAAAGAAAACGGTCTCTATCAAAAACTGTGGAATATTCAAGCTGGTGGCTTTGAGAACTCGGATCGGCTTTTGGATTAAAATTTTCTAATATAAAGTTATTTTAAGGATAAGAAAAAAACCATTAGATTTATGCATCTGTTTTTTATCGATATTTTAGTTTGGATTAGTGGTTTTTTTTTGAAGAGACTCGAAATAATTGTTTAAATAGTAGCAAACTTAAATAAAAAGTGTTTATTTGAATTAAAAATAAAATAATAGAAAAAAGAGCCAAAAAAACAATTTTTGGTGATTTTTTTGTTTTTGAAAAGTAATAAATATCTGTAGGTAAAAAATCCTTTAAAGGTAGTGCTTTCACGCCAAAATTTTTCTAAATTTTTATAACTATTGACGAGGGGGCAAAATTTTAACCTAGTGCGAATTTAGCTCATTTTTTGTTGATTTTTGCTTTCATTCTTTTTTAACTGGCGGTATAATGAAAGCCCAAAAAGTAAAAAGCCAATTATCAATTAAAAGAAATAAATATGACCTCAAAAAATAAAGGGCTGCGTTCTACGAAAGAAATTAAAAAGGTTGTAGTGAAGCAGGAAGAATTAAAAGATAAAAAAGAGAGTAAGAATATTTTTATTAAAAGCGTTCTTAAAAGAGACGGAACTCTCGTGCCTTTTGAGTTTAGTAAAATTGTGAATGCTATTAATAAAGCTATGCTTGCAAGTAATGAAGGTTCTCTCGAAGAAGCTAAAAGTGTGGCTGATCGGGTTTTGGCTGAAATTGTTAAAATAGCCAAGAAATACAAGAACTTTTTACCAACAGTCGAAGGAGTTCAAGATACTGTTGAGCAGGAATTGATGTTTTCTGACTTCGTAAAAACTTCCAAAAACTACATTCTTTATCGCGAAGAACGAGCCAGACTTCGCTCTCGCAGTATTAGTGTTCCAGAACATGTTAAAAAATTAACAGATGAGAGTAAAAAATATTTTAGAAACCCTCTATCTGAATTTGTTTATTTCCGTTCATACGCTAAATGGATTGAGGAGGAAGGACGTCGTGAGACTTGGATTGAAACAATTGAACGTTACATGAATTTTATGAAGAGTAAAATAGGTGATAAGTTGAAAGAAAGTGAATATAATGAAATTAGAGAGGCAATATTAAATCAAGAAGCTATGCCTTCAATGAGATTACTTCAATTTGCCGGTCCAGCTGCGGATAGGACTAATGTTTGTGCTTACAATTGCTCATTTATCGCTCCTTCAAAATTCCAAGACTTTGGCGAAATTATTTATATTTCAATGTGTGGCACAGGTGTTGGATTCTCAGTTGAGAGTAAAAATATTCAATCCCTCCCACAAATTAAAAATCAATCTGGTAAAAAATTACCTACTTTTATTATTCCCGACAATAAAGAAGGCTGGGCTGATGCCTTTGTCCATGGGATGAAAACTTGGTTCGATGGAAATGACGTTGATTTTGATTTTTCCCTACTTCGACCTGCTGGAGCAAGGCTATTTACTATGGGTGGTAAAAGTTCTGGTCCTAAACCGTTGGTAGACCTACTTGGTTTTACTAGAGAACGTATTATTCGTCGCCAAGGTCGTCACTTGAGGAATATCGATGCTCATGACATTATTTGTAAAATAGGTGAATGTGTTGTATCAGGAGGAGTTCGTCGTAGTGCTCTTATCTCTCTTTCTGATTTAGATGATCAGGACATGCGTGATGCCAAGAATGGTCAATTTTGGATTAATGAAGGACAGAGAATGCTTTCTAACAACTCAGCTGTCTATAATGTGAAGCCAACTGAAACAGAATTTTTGAAAGAATGGATTGCTCTTATGGAATCTGGAAGTGGAGAGCGAGGAATTTTTAATCGAGAATCACTCTATAAGACTTTACCCAAGAGACGTCTTGAAAAATCAAAAGATTATATTGGTGAAATGGGTACTAACCCATGCGGAGAGATAATTCTTCGCTCTAGACAATTTTGTAATTTGTCAGAAGTCGTGGCTCGAGTTGAAGATACTGAGGAATCATTGATGAGAAAAATTAGAGTTGCAACAATTCTTGGAACATATCAATCAACTCTAACAAAATTCGGTTATCTTTCAAAGGACTGGAAAGAAAATTGTGAAGAAGAAAGATTACTTGGTGTATCTGTCACAGGGCAGTGGGATTCAAAACTCTCTCGCGATCCAGAGATGCTCTCAAAACTCCGCCTAGAATCTATTCGCATAAATAAAATTTATTCCAAGCGTTTTGGTGTTGGAGAATCAACTTGCATCACGGCTGTTAAACCATCAGGAACAGTTTCCCAAACAGTTGATTGTTCAAGTGGAATGCATCCGCGACACGCCCCGTACTATATAAGACGCGTTAGAATTTCAGCCACAGATTCACTCTTTAAAATGATGAAGGATCAAGGCGTTCCATATCATCCCGAAGTTGGGCAAACAATTGATGAGGCAAATACTTTTGTTTTGGAATTCCCAATGAAAGCCCCGCTTGATGCTATTTGCAAAGATGATATTTCGGCGATTGACCAGCTCGAACACTGGAAAATCGTCAAGGTTAATTACACGGAGCACAATCCATCAGTCACAATTTCAATTGGTGAAAACGAATGGATTCAAGTAGCGCACTGGCTCTATCGGAATTGGGATATTGTTGGAGGACTCTCATTCTTACCGCGCAGTAACCATGTTTACCAATTAGCCCCCTATGAAGCTATTGATGAAAAAACCTACAACGAATTAACAAGTAAGATGCCGGATTTTGATTTCTCAAAAATTGTCACCTATGAATTGCGCGATGAGACTGAAGTCAAGAGAGAATTAGCCTGCGTTTCTGGAGTTTGTGATATTGTTTAAAAATTACTA
>JBBRJM010000023.1:0-11189 GCA_038219305.1 Minisyncoccia bacterium
TCCTCATTTTAGCTGGATATGCCGGTGCTTGATTTCTGTTTGCCATATTGTTAATTCTTTATTAATTAAGGTGATTAAATGTTAGTTAACCTTTGTCACCCCAATTTAACATATTTGTCACCCCATATGGTTAACTGAACACGGTCGTGACGATTCATTATAAAATTGGTATAATGATATAATGCAAACAACTTCATCAGAGAGATATTTTTTATTCGCTTTACTCGCCATCGCTTTAATTTTAACGATTGCGATTTTTTATCCATTTTTAACGGTCATTATTTTATCAGCAGCTTTTGCTGTTGTTCTTAGTCCTGTTTATCGATTTATTAAACATAAAGTCACGAAAGGAATTTCATGGCTAGCTTCACTTATTACCATTATTTTTTTCCTAATAGTTCTGTGTGGTCCATTATTTTTTATAGGCACGGCTGTTTTTAATCAAACTCAAGATGCTTATCAATTCATAATTCAAAACAGTGATTCAAGTACTTTCATAGAACGAATCGACACTTCAATCAAT
Organism: Minisyncoccia bacterium; assembly: GCA_038219305.1. Classification (GTDB taxonomy): domain Bacteria; phylum Patescibacteriota; class Minisyncoccia; order Phycocordibacterales; family UBA9973; genus UBA8515. The sequence goes on from JBBRJM010000023.1 coordinate 524, forward strand.
AATGCCATGCCAAATGGTTTTACTTTTGATACAGAAGCTAAAGTACGAGATTTCATTACCTTCCTGACAAATAATATTACGACTTTCTTTACTTCAACACTTTCAACAATAATCATGTTTACTTTGATGATTCTAACAATTTTTTATTTCCTTAAAGATGGTAATCATTGGAAGAAGAACATTGTGGCTTTAATCCCCGTTTCGAATGAAAACATGGATGAAATATTTGCTAATTTAAAAAGCTCAATTAATCGAATTTTGAAAGGTTCATTCTTAGTTGGAATCATTCAAGGTATCTTAGTTGGAATTGGTTTATTGATCTTTGGAGTACCCAATCCCGCTCTTTGGGGCGTCTTAGCTGGTATGGCTTCATTTATTCCAACGATTGGAACCTCACTTATTACAATCCCGGCTGTCTTATTTTTACTTTTGACCGGTAATGAAATTCAAGCTATCGGACTATTAGCTTGGTCATTAGTACTAGTGGGTCTGATCGATAATCTACTCTCCCCTTATTTTATTTCAAAAAATACCAACATTCCATCGGTATTTATTCTTTTTTCAATACTAGGCGGTTTGTCGTTAATTGGACCAGTTGGAATCTTGATCGGACCACTTATTTTAAGTCTCCTATATTCATTAGTCGCTATTTATAAGAAAGATTTAAAAGATTAAACAGAATTCCCTGCAATATAACCTGTAGTCCAGCAAATCTGGAGGCTATAACCTCCTGAATCTCTATTGAGGTGAAGTAAGTCTCCTGTAATATATAAATTTTTATATAATTTAGAGCGCATGGATTTCAAATCAATTTCCGAAAGTGCCACACCTCCGTCTGAAACGACAGAGCGATCGTGACCCATTAATCCTTCGACAGTCAGAGGCATTGCTTTCAATAATTGTGCCATCTTTTTGCGATCCTCTTTGTGAACACTATGCACTTTTGTCTCAAGGTCAATGTAATTAATAATTTGACTATAAGCCTGAGACATTCCATCTGGGACAAATTCTTTTATGACAGACTTCAACATTTTATTTTTATTTAAATCAAAAACTTTAATTATTTTATTTTCAACATCATTAATTGGAGTGTCAGGATAAAGATCAATTGTTGCTGTGACTTCCCCATTATCGAGTAGCTCTTTAATTTTTTTAGCACTATTTAGAATAAGAGGTCCAGATAAACCAAAATGTGTAAATAAAATTTTCCCAAGTTTTGAAAATTGTTTTTTCCCATTTTGATAAAAGTTAATTTTCATAAAAGAAAGAGAGATACCAGCCAAACTTTTAACCCAATCTTCGTATACACTAATTGGTACAATATCTGGAGTAGGTTGTATAACGCTATGCCCGAGATCTTTTAGAAAATTAAAACCGTCGCCGGTTGAACCAGTTTCAGGATGTGACATCCCACCGGTTGCCAAGATATAAGAGCGAGCAATCATTTCGCCTTGATTAGTATTAATACTTACTATTTTATTATCACGTTGATTGATTGATTTAACCAAACAACTTGTTTTAATTTCAACTTTATATTTTGACAATTCTCGTGCTAAAACATTGTATACATCTATCGCTCTCTCTGATTTTGGGAAGACTCGATTGCGAGCTTGGATGACAAGAGGAAGACCGCGCTCTTCAAAATAAGAAAAAGTATCTTTGACTCCAAAAATTGAAAATGGTGAATAGAGATATGAAGCCCCGGATCCATAGACTTCCATAAATTTATGAATATCCGATTCGTTGTTTGTTATATTACATCTACCACCGCCAGTTATTTTTAATTTCTCACCGAGATTTTTATTCTTATCAATAACAAGAACGGATAAATTTCGTGAACCAGCAATAGAAGCAGACATCATCCCAGAAGCTCCTCCTCCGATGATTATGACATCCCAAATTTTTTTATTTTTTTTCATTTAATATTTCAACCAGAGCAAGCTCAAGAGGTAATTGAGGAATAACAGCAGTTTTCAACATTTGGAAAGAACTCAGTAATTGAACTAATGTTGCTGAGGAAATCATTTCTGGTTTATTGGCAATTAAATTTTTTATAAAGGCGATATCGTGACCAGAAACAGAAGATTCAACAAAAGAAAGAGTGGTCGGTGCATAGCGAATCATTAATGCAAAGCGCAATTTTACTAAAATCATTTTTAAATATATATTCATATCAAGATTTTGATTGCAAGCATCGCGAATTGCTTGATAACCCTTTTCAATATTTTGCTCAGATATAGCGGTTAAAAAATTATCAACTAAAATTGTATCTGGAGCTCCAGTAACTTCTTCAATTTCTTTTAAAGTAATTTTCTTATCAGTGGTAAAGGAAATAACTTTCTGGAGTGTTCCCAGAGCATCGCGAAAAGCTCCATCAGCTAAAAGAGCTATCAAACTAGCTCCACCTTCTTCGAGAGTATAACCTTCTTTCTTGGCTACAGAATTAACAACACCTGCCAAGACAGCATCAGTCGGTTTATTAAAAATAAAACTCTGACAACGCGAAACAATTGTCTCTGGAACTTTCTCAAGTTCCGTTGTTGCTAAAATAAATATGACATGATCAGGTGGCTCTTCAATTGTTTTTAAGAGAGCATTCCAAGCATCTTTTGTAAACATGTGGACTTCATCGAGAATATAAATTTTGTATTTTGAATCAAATGGAAGAGTCCGAACATTCTCGCGAATTTCTCGGACATCATCGATTCCTCGATTACTAGCGGCATCAAGTTCATATATATCATTGACCGATGTTCCAAGTTCTGAGGCAATAATTCGGGCTATAGTCGTCTTGCCAGTCCCCCTCGGACCACAAAGTAAATATGCATGAGCCACCTTGCCTGACTTGAGAGCGCCACTAATTGCTTTAACTATATAATCCTGACCTATAACTTCACCCCAATTTTCTGGGCGATATTTGCGATATAGAGCTAGATTTAATTCTGACATATGTGTAGTATACTCCCATTTTTTTAAACGGTAAACCGTTTGTTAAAAATGCAGTCCAGCGCAGTGAAACGTAGACGTGGCCAAATTAATGATTTTTCCTTTATTTAAAAACCTTTCAATTTTCTTTCTCTCACCGAAACACAAATGCAAATATGTTCTCATATTTCTATTCTATGGTGTTCTGCTTCAAAGGTAAATCTCCAATGAAAAAATCATCTTTTCCCTTTAGGAAAAGACTTATGTTTTCTTTTTGGTTTTATTTTTTTTCAATAATAGCATTAAATACTATTACTTTCTTTGTTAAAACTAGTTTGTCAACACTGTTATTATTAAATATAGCACTTGTGGTTATATTTTTAATAATAAGAGCATCTTATAAACCATAAATAAGGACAACGAATAAGCGACCCTTTTTTATTTTGTCTTTTTAATAAAATTTAGAAATTATCAATAATGACACAAACTCAGCCATGGCTGAGTTTGTGTCATTATTGATTTTGTCTTATTTTATTATTTTTTTAAAAAATCTTTAACTATTTTTTCTACTTCTTTTGAGTTCTTAGTTTCCATAAGTTTTACACGGAGTTCTTTGGCGCCATCCCATCCATTAACATAGGCTTTGTAGTGTTTCTTCATAACGGCAAAGTTTTTTACTTTTCCAAGTAATTTTTCAAAAAGTTTTGTGTGTTCTATTAAGACCTTAAGTTTTTGCTTAATAGAAGGAGTAAAATTAATTAAAGTTTTTGATTGGTCTGGCACCGGTTCTCTTTTCCCTTGCCCAAGGACCCGAGAAAAATTTGAATTAATTTCGCTCCGATTTTTATTAAAAAGCCAAGGATTCCCAAAAATAGCCCTGCCTATCATTATCCCATCACAACCCGTTTCTTTTGCCAGTTCTCTGCCATGTTTTAAATCTCTAACGTCACCATTTCCGATAATTTTAGTTTTCACTTTCATTTTATTTCTAATTGTCACAACTTCAGCCACGTGCTCCCATCGAGCAGGAACATCAGACATTTCTTTTCTAGTCCTTGCGTGTATTATCAAAGCATCAATTCCCTGCCCGAGAAGAAATGGAATCCATTCATCAATTTGATTTTTACTATAGCCAATTCGCGTCTTAACAGAAACGGCCACATTTTTCTTCTTTGAATCTTTGATACCATCTTTAACCGCTTGAATAATTAAACTGGCTTTTTTCATATCTTTCATCATAGCCGCTCCGGCTCCTTGTTTTTCAACTGACCGATCAGGACAACCCATATTGATATCAATCCCATCAAAACCAAGCTCAGCACACAGCTTTGCAACTTTCCTCATACTTTCTGGATGAGAGGAAAATAATTGGACAACAATCGGTCTTTCTTTCTCAGAATAAATGAGATCATATTTTAAAACTTCTCGGCCAGCATTTGCTAGACCATCAGCTGAGACAAATTCCGTCCAAGTCACGTCCGGCTTTCCGTATTTGGCAATAATAGATCGAAAAGCCGAATCCGTGACATCGGACATCGGAGCTAAACAAAAAAATGGTTTATCTAATTTTTGCCAAAATTTCATAAAATAATCTCAACAACAATACAAGAATGAGGGCAAATAACATGAATAAATTAATTTTGTATTTTATTCGTGTAATTAGCTGTATTTATTCGTAATTTATGTCGTACTCGTTAATTAAACTTATATAAAACCTTATTATTAAAACGTAAATCAATATATAGGAGTTTATCATACTTGGATTTTATCTCATTAGCAAATTCATTCTTCTGCATTGAAATAGAAAGATTATCTAAAATCGTTTCTAAATTATTATCCGTTTTAAACATTATTTTCGGACTACTACCAAAAGTATGATGAACTAAATAAAGAGAATGAGAACCGTCATTTTCAATCGACAAATATGCAGGCTCAAAACCCAGATTTTTTAATCCATCAGTGAAACGAATAAATTCATGAATTCGTTCTTTCGGAATCATCTGTAGTCCAAGTGGCGTTTCTTTATCCGTATTTATATAAAGGTAATATTTAAAATAAATATTACCTGAAAAATAAGGAGCTTTATCAAAAATAAAACCATCATTGTTAACAAAATAACAATTCTCTCCAATCTCAGTTTCTATTTCGGGAACTTTAGCTCCACAATAAAGATAAGATCCTGAGCGTTCTTTTATTTTCACCAAAAGTGTATTGAAACCATTTTGTGTAAGATTTAATTCTTCTATTCTAGGAAATTGCTCTATTAAATTATCATAAATGTTTTGTCTAGGATAAATCAAACCATTTCTTCTTGAAAATAAATATAAATATCTCCCAGACAGAGTTTTATTTATTAATTCTAAAACATTATTCTTATCAATAATATTTGTTCCTTCAATCTTTATATCATTGATTGTTAAGCGCTTATGGTTTGAAAAAAAAGACAATCCCCAAACAAGTAAGCCCACAAGAACAAAGATCAACAAAGAAAGTCGAAGATGATACGCTTTTCTTGCACGTTTAATTTCGATTATCCTTGGAGAAGTGGGAATATCTCTCATAATTGTCAATGCTTAAATTTTTATTATAAATAATTTATATAAATGAAGTTATTATCTTAAATCTGCGATTGCTTTATATATAGATAAATTTTACTTAGAGATAAAATCTTTACCTATATATTTCTTTAAAACTTCGGGGATTTTAATAGTCCCATCTTCTTGTTGAAAATTTTCAACTAAAGAAACTAAAATGCGTGGAGTTGGAATGGCAGTACAGTTGAGAGAATGAACATAATTCATCCTGCCATTTTCATCTCTGTAACGTATATTTAAACGACGAGTTTGAAAATCATGAAAGTATGAAGCCGAGGAAATTTCTCGATACTTTTCTTCTTTGGGAACCCAAAGCTCAATATCATATTTTTTAACTTGGCCCATACCCAAATCCCCCCCGCAATTTACGACCGTTCGATATGGAATATTAAGTGACTCAATAAATTCTTCAGTATTACGATTTATCTCCTCATGAAAGGCCACACTCTCAGTATGAGACGCTGCACAAAGTACAACTTGCTCTAATTTATAGAATTCTTGAACACGAATTAAACCTTTGACATCTTTCGAGTGACTCCCAGCTTCTCTTCTGTAACAAGGGGAAAAACCTAAATATTTTTTTGGTAATTCTTCTTTGGTCAAAATTTCATCAGCGTGAAATCCCATGATTGGAACTTCGGCTGTTCCAGCCAAGAAATCACCATCTTGAGTTTTATATAAATCATCTTCACCTTGAGGTAAATAACCCGTACCAAAAAAAGTTTTTCGATTAACAACAACTGGTGGAAAAAAAGGAGTGAAACCTTTGTTTGAGAAAAAGTCCATCGCATAATTCCAAATAGCCATCGAGAGACGAACACCATCACCCGTTAGAAAATATCCACGAAAACCATGAACTTTGACACCACGATCAAAGTCAACCATTTTCAAATTAGTCATCAACTCAATATGGTCTTTAGCTTGGAATGCAAATTCTGTCTTTTGACCCCAATTTTTTATTTCTTGATTATCAGCATCACTCTCTCCCTCTGGAACTGAAATATCAGGAATATTAGGAACCATTAACATCAATCCTTGCCATTCTGACATAACTCTTTTAAGTTCTTCTTCATTTTTAATAAGATCTTCTTTAACCATTTTCATCTCGCCAATCATCTGCCCTCGAATTGCCATATCACGCTCGGTGGCAATAGAGTTATTCATTTTATTTTGTTCACCACGCAATAATTCCACCCGCAAAAGTAACTCCAATCTTTTCTCATCAATAGATAGAAGTTTATCAATATCGACTTCAATGTGTTTTTTCTTAGATCCTTCTTTTATAACATCTTTATTTTCACGAATAAATTTAATGTCTAACATAGTAAATATAGTATACCTCAAAGCCTTATTTTTAACAAAATTTTAACACAGATAAATAAAAAAATGATATAATGAATTAGTGGTTAGCGACTAATTTTTAGGGATTAGTGTTTAACAAAGAATCATTAAATTTATTCTAAATATCTAGAAAATAGAATCTAGTTATTAGAAACTAACATTATGGAAGATATCTACAAATTAAAATTTGAAGACTTTCCGAAAGCTTTACTTGAAATTCCCCAACCGCCCGAGACTCTTTATATCAGAGGAAAACTCCCAAACCCTGATCTGATTTATTTAACCGTTGTCGGCTCACGTAAATATACTTCTTATGGAAAAGAAATGTGCCAGAAATTAATCAGTGGTCTCAAAGGTTACCCGATTGTCATCGTCTCTGGCTTGGCTCTTGGTATTGATAGTATTGCTCATCAATCAGCTATTGACGCTGGTCTCCTAACAATTTCTTTCCCAGGTTCAGGACTCGACAAGGCAGTTCTTTATCCTCGTTCAAATATTCTCTTATCTGAAGAAATAATAAAAAATGGAGGCTGTATAATTTCAGAACAAATTCCAAAATTTACAGCTACAATATATTCTTTTCCTCAAAGGAATCGATTGATGGCTGGCATTGCTCGGGCAGTACTAATTATCGAAGCCGAAGAAAAATCTGGAACCCTAATTACGGCGCGGCTTGCCCTTGATTATAATCGTGATGTCTTAGCAGTTCCGGGGTCGGCTCTTTCTTCTAATTCCAATGGAACTAATTGGTTAATCAAACAAGGCGCAACCCCTATTACAAGTAGTATTGATGTCCTCGAAGCGCTCGGATTTGAAATCGAAAAACCAAAACAAAACGACAAGGAAAAATATGCCGACTGTGGTAAAGACGAAATGAAGATCATAAATATGCTCCGTGAGCCTATGGAGCGCAACGACATCATCCGAGAGTCCGGCCTCCCCATTGGTCAAGCCAACGCCCTCCTTTCCATAATGGAATTAAAAGAATTAATCAAAGAAGAATTAGGAGAGATTAGAAAAATGTAAAAATTTGACAAAACTAAATAATAAATGTATTTTTTAAAAAAATTTAACCTTTAAAACTTACAATTATGGGATGGTATAAGGTATGGCGTAATAGCCCAAAAAAGGTGTATATTCTTGCAAAATGCGGACACGAAACCAAAATAATCGATACAGTGAGAGCTTTTGGTGAGAAAACCAAGACAGAGGTCCTTTTAGTAAAGGGTGAAACAGAATACTGTCATAAATGTTTGGAAAAAATGGCAATAAGGTGTGCTTGGTGTGGAAGAGCTATTTTCATAGGCGATTTCATTACCCTCTATTCCTCAGATGGAACTTATAAACTTCCAGCTGATGCTGTTGTTTATGATAAAAAACAACAACTTGTCGGTTGTCAAAGAACCACTTGTGCTGATTCTGGTGCTGATTATGGTGGAAAATGGATGCCACCAGGAATAGTACAAAGAAGGCCATCTGCTATAGAAATAGCTATCGCAAACCCCAACGATGCGGTAATTCGAAATGGTGATAAAATCACCATCATAAAACATCGAGAATGATTAAACTTATAAAAAGCAGAAATTCTGCTTTTTATTTTTATCAAATTTATATAAGAATTTGCAAAAAAATATGATTTCGTGTAATACTTAGCAGTAATGAAGTTATTAATTGTTGAATCACCTTCAAAAGCCAAAACAATCGAGAAATATCTTGATGGGGCTTATACCGTGCGAGCCTCAGTTGGGCACATTCGTGACTTACCCAAATCAAACAAAGATGCGATAGATATCCCGGCTGGATTTATTCCGCGTTATGAAATTTCCAAAGGCAAAGAAAAAGTTGTCAGTGATTTAAAAACTCTAGCAGAGAAAGCGACAGAGATAATGCTCGCGACTGACCCGGACCGCGAAGGCGAAGCAATATCTTGGCATTTAAAAGAATTATTAGATGATGATAAAAAAGTTAAAGCTCCTATTAAGCGTGTGGCTTTTTATGAAATCACTAAAGAAGCAGTAGAAGAAGCTCTTAAGTCACCACGAGATATTGATCTTGATTTAGTTAAAGCTCAAGAAGCTCGTCGCGTGCTTGATCGACTTGTTGGTTATGATCTCTCAGGAATTATTTGGAAAAAAGTTCGTTATGGGCTCTCAGCTGGCCGTGTTCAATCCCCCGCCCTTCGAATTATTATGGAACGCGAAAGAGAAATCAGGGCTTTTGTTCCAGAGCAATATTTTACACTCGAAGGATTTTTTGAAACAAATAAAAAAGATAAGCTAACACTATCTTGTGTTGATGAACCAAGGGATGCTGTGCTTGTCGAGAAAATTCTTGAAATTGGTCACAAAGAAAAATGGCAGGTGACGGATTTAAAAACGAGTGAGCAAAAGAGACAACCACGTGCACCATTTACGACTTCAACCCTCCAACAGACGGCCAGCACTAGACTTGGATTCTCACCTTCACGCACCATGCAAGTGGCCCAGAAGCTCTACGAGCAAGGTTTTATTACCTATATGCGTACTGATAGCACAAACCTAAGTATTGTCGCTCAAAATCAAATTATTTCTATAGTTGAAAAAAAGTATGGGAAGGAATATGCCGAAAAACATATTTATAAAGCAAAATCTAAAAATGCTCAAGAAGCCCATGAAGCAATTCGTCCAACTCATATTGAACAATTAAAAGCCGGAGCAAATGAAGAACAAAATAAACTCTACCAATTGATTTGGGAAAGAGTTGTTTCTTCTCAAATGTCTGATGCTAAATTATTGAAAACAAAAATTGTGGCTAATATCTTAGTCCGACTTGGACAAGAAAAGGAAAACATAATATTCCCTGACTTCACGGCCAATGGTTCACGAGTTCTCTTCCCAGGTTGGCTTGCCTGTGACACTGGAGCACGTGGTGAAGATGTAGAACTTCCCGAAGTTAAGGTTGGTGAGCCACTTACTTTAATTGAATTAAATAGTACAGAGAAATTTACAGAGCCACCTAACCGCTACACGGAAGCAGGACTTGTCAAAGAATTGGAAGCCCGCGATATTGGTCGCCCTTCGACTTATGCTTCGATTATGAAAACAATTGAAGATCGTGGTTATGTTAACAAAGAAGGCAAGACACTCTTCCCCACTGATACAGGAGATGTTGTCTCTTCTTTCTTGGAGAATAATTTTGGTGAATACATCAGTGACACATTTACAGCAGACATGGAAGATAAGCTCGACGACATATCAAATGGCAAAAGAGAATATGTAAAAACCTTAAAAGATTTCTACACACCATTTCAAAAAGACGTTAAAGAAAAAGACAAATTAGCTAAAGCCACCAATATGGGTGAAGCTCCCGCTGATATGCTCTGTCCACTTTGCGGTGGAAGCATGATAGTAAAACTCTCGCGCGGTGGCAAATTCTATTCATGTAGTAATTACCCTGACTGTAAAGGAGCTCGGACCATGGAAGGAACTGTCCTTGAAGGCCCAAAAGAAACAGGCGAAATGTGCCCAACCTGTGGAGAAAAGAAAGGTAAATCAGGTGGAGGTAAACTTGTTGTTCGTCAAGGCCGATTTGGAGCATTCGTTTCATGTTCTCGTTATCCAAAATGTAAATTTATAAAACAAGATGAGGAAGAATTAAAAAAGAAAATGACTGATATCACTTGCCCAATGTGTCAAAAAGGAAAAATGATGGAACGTCGCGGACGTTTTGGAGTCTTTTACTCTTGTAGTGACTATCCAGATTGTAAAAATGCCATTAAAGCTAAACCAACTGGAAACATCTGTCCATTCTGCCAATCTCTCATGATG
>JBBRJM010000024.1:0-11173 GCA_038219305.1 Minisyncoccia bacterium
AATAGTTTTGCACATTTTAACCACAGACTTATCAGTAATTCAATCTTGGCCAACATTCGAACTGTGATACAATGGGACCTATGACAGTCAATAAAACAAACATTCGCATTCCTCCACAGAGTCTTGATTCGGAAAAAGCCGTTTTAGGATCAATTATGATTCGCCCCGGGGCAATCCATGAAATAAGTGACGTTATAACAGCTGCCTCTTTTTATGCTTCGAAACACTCACAAGTCTACAAAATTATGTTGGAGCTTTCTACAAAAGGCGAGCCAATTGATATTATTTCTGTTTCTCATAAATTAACCGAAAAAGGACTACTCGATCAAATTGGTGGTAGTAGTTATTTAAGCGATTTGACTAATGCTGTTCCAGCTTCGACTAATATAAAACACTATGCAGACATTGTAAATAAAAAATTTATTCTAAGAAAAATTATTGATGCCGGTTCAGATATATCCGAACTTGGTTTCAAGGAAGATATTGAAGATGTTTATGAAATATTAGATCAAGCCGAAAAGCGGATGATGAATATCGATAATAATACATCTGGTCACGCTTTCACCTCGCTTAAGGATAGTCTACCTGAGGCTTGGGAGCGACTTGAGAGACTTCACGAATCAAAAGGTGAACTCCGAGGTGTCCCTACTGGTTTTCATGATCTTGATCAATATCTCTCGGGTTTGCAAAAATCTGACCTAATTATTTTAGCCGCTCGACCATCGATGGGTAAGACAACACTTGCTCTTGATATCGCCCGCCAAGCCGCATTAAACCATGGCACACCGACAGTTATTTTTTCACTCGAAATGAGTACTCAACAATTAGTTGATCGTATGCTGGCTGCCGAAGCTCGAGTTAATGCTTGGAACTTACGGACTGGCAACTTGAGTATGGAAAGTGAATTTTCAAAGATTCGAGATTCACTTGATCGTTTATCAAAGGCTCCAATATTCATTGACGATATGGCTGGTAACTCAATCGTCCGAATGCGTTCAGTTTGTCGTCGTATCAAAGCCGAAAACGGTATTGGACTAATCGTGGTTGACTATTTACAATTAATGTCAACTTCAAAAAACTACGACAATATGGTTAATCAAGTCACGGAAATATCTCGTTCACTTAAAGCACTAGCTAAGGAGTTTGATGTTCCAGTCATTGCTTTGTCTCAGCTTTCGCGTGCGGTTGAATCTCGCGGCGGTAGACCAAGACTTTCTGACCTTCGTGACTCTGGTTCGATTGAGCAGGACGCCGATATTGTGATGTTTATTCACCGTGAAGATAAAGGAAAAGATGAATCTGAAAAAACAAACATTGCCGAAATCTTAATTGAAAAGCATCGTAATGGTCCCGTCGGTAAAGTTGACCTATTCTTTGATGAAAAGATGACGACATTCGTTTCAATAGATCACTCCAATCCAAATAATTTTGCAGCCGGTGGAAATACTGGACTTGATCAATTTTAAAATTTAAAAAATTTATCCCGTTTGAGATGTGCATGTAATTTATTGAAAAGTTTTTTAAAATGTTAATCTAGTTTATGTTACTATTTATAATTAATTAGATAAGTCCAATCTGAGGATGGACTATCTCAAGCGGAATGAATGAGATTGAAGAATTAACCAAATACTTTAAAGAATTCCCCGGGATTGGCGAACGCCAGGCCAAGCGTTTTGTATATTTTCTTTTACACAAACATCCAAACTATATTAAAGATTTAGGTGATAAAATTCTAGTACTGCGTGACAAGATTCATCAGTGCCCTTCATGCTTTCTTTACTTTCAGGGAGAGCAAAATAATTTATGCGACACTTGTGCAAACTCCAAAACTGACAAATCATCGCTCTTGGTTGTGGAGAAAGATGCAGATTTGGAAAATATTAAAAGAAGTAAAATATATAATGGAATGTATTTTATTCTCGGCGGGCTTGTCCCAATTGTCAGTAAAGAGACTCCCAATTTCGTCAGAACCAGAGAGTTAATCGCTCGAGTTCAAAAAGAAATAAAGTCAGGTAATTTTAAAGAAGTCATCTTGGCCCTTTCTATTAATCCTCAAGGCGAGCATACAGATATGTATTTACGAGAATTACTGTCTCCCCTTTTAAACAAAAACCATTTCAATATCGTTTCTCTCGGCCGAGGTCTTTCCACTGGCACGGAACTTGAATATTCTGATTCAGAAACTATTAAAAACGCCCTACGTAATCGGGCATAAAAAAAGGCAAATTTTATTTCAAATGAGCCTGTTTTATTTTCTGATCGCCTTTTGGGCTTTTTCACGATCTTTTTCAGCAACAAAGATTGATGTACCTAAGTCGCTAGTAAGAATCGCAAATTTTATTTCAACCTGATCAATTCGGAGAGCATGACACAATATTTTATTGGGTTTTTGAACTCCAACCTTATAGGTAATCTGACTGACACTTATCTTTTTTTCAAGACTATTTAAACTAACCAAATTTATAAATTTATTCATCTTTATTTTTTTTAAAATGTTAGAAAATTAATTCATCAAAAATGAATTTTCTTAACAATACAATTTATATTTCTTTTTGTCAAACAAAAAAAAGAACCCCCAAAATGAGAGCTCTTTTTTGTATATTATTTAATTGCTGAAATTTTAACTTCAATAAATGGTTGTCGATGTCCGTTCTTTTTTAAGTAACGACTCTTTTGTTTATATTTGACCACCATGACAGTTTTTGCTTTTCCGGCTTTTTGAAATAGTGATTCAACTTTAGCATTTGCTATATAAGGTGTTCCAATCGTTGTATCTTTACCATTATCTACCAATAAAACTTTGTCAAATATGATTTTGTCTCCAAGAGCAAATTCGCCTTCCATTTTTTCAATTTTTAATACATCTCCAACTGAAACCTTGTATTGCTTTCCGCCAGTAAAAATTACGGCAAATTCTTTGTTCTCTTCAATCTGCTTTTTAGTTGTCTTAGTGATTTTAGTCATATATTTTATACATTTATATAGAACTCTTTTCAAAAAGTTTCTATGGGCTATATAATACACAAAAGTTTTTAAAAAAGCAAGCCCCACACACCTATATTTTTATTGCCGACCTAAGTCAGCGTTGCACAGCAATTATAAAAATATAGGTGTGGGGGTGTGTCCTCACAACTCTATTATCGAATTTAGATACTTATTCGAAGCTAAACACATATATTTGAAATATATTTTGTAAAATGAGAGTTAAAAGATATAATAAAACAATGATATCAAAATACACATATAAAGGAATAACTTGGATTGATTTAGCCTCACCAACAGAAAATGAGATAAATCATATCCAGGAAGAATTTTCAATCCCCATTTCAGTTACCAAAGAGCTATATGGTAAAAGCATAAAGATTATAGCTGATCTTTACCCGAGTTTTATTTATTTAATTTTATATTTTCCCGAATTTTCTGATCGAAATAACGCTATTGCCGAGAAAGAAATTGATTTTATTATTGGAGATAAATTTATTATTACGACTCACTATGAGAAAGTTGATGCTATATCTTCTTTTTATAAAACATTTGAGGCCAGCACACTTCTTGAAAAAAGTATTGATATTGATCACGCTGGATTTCTCTTTTTTCATATAATTCGAGAATTATATTCATCTACCCTTAATCGTTTAAATGATATCAATTCAACTGACCATAATAATTATATTTTTAAACTTATCAATCTTGAGCAAGCTATAAATACACACAAAGAACCATTGGAATCATTTGGTATCATTGCCCGAAAGTTTTTTGGCGAGAAATTTGAATATTATGTTATTAAAATAAAAAATGAGCATGAGAAAGTTATCGCTCGAATAAATTATCATAAAGAATTCCATAGCCGAGAACTTGAAGCCAACAAATTCCTTTTAATACAAAAAATACTTAATAAAATTCGTTATCTGATATATATTTGTTTAATTATTTTAATTTTGACCTTCTTATCTTTATGGCTTTAATAATAAAAAACACATTAACACAATCTTTTGAGACTTTTAAACCGATCAATCCACCTTTTGTTGGATTATATTCTTGTGGTCCTACTGTTTATAATATCCCTCATATTGGAAATTACCGAGCTTATCTCTTTATTGATTTGCTAAAAAGATACCTAATTTATAAAGGATATGAGGTAAAACATGTTATGAATATTACCGATATTGATGATAAAACGATTAAAGCTTCTATCGAACAAGGAATATCATTGTCGAAATTAACCGAAAGATATACAAAAGATTTCTATAATGATTTAAATATTTTAAATATAATACCAGCATCTCTTTACACAAAAGCAACAGATTATATTAAAGAAATGCTTGAACTAATTGAAATTCTAATTGAAAAAGGATATGCCTATAAAACTGAAGATAAATCAATATACTTTGATATTTCAAAAGATCCAGAATATGGCAAGCTATCACATTTTAAATTAGCTGACCTCAAACAAGATGCTTCTGGAAGAATGCAAAATGATGAATACGATAAAGAGAATGCTAATGATTTCGCTCTGTGGAAAGCATATAACGAGGAAGATGGAGCTGTATTCTGGGAGCCAAGCGAAATACTAGGAAAAAAATCCATTATCAGCAAAGGACGACCAGGTTGGCATATTGAGTGTTCTACTATGAGCCAAAAAAACTTAGGCGAAAGTTTCGACATTCATACTGGTGGCGTTGATAATATTTTTCCCCATCATGAAAATGAAATAGCTCAATCTGAATGTGCCACAGGTAAACCATTTGCAAAATATTTTATACACAATGATCACTTACTTGTCGATAATAAAAAAATGAGTAAAAGTTTGGGAAATTTTTATACCCTCCTTGATTTAGTTGAAAAAGGCATAGACCCAATCGCTTTTCGACTTTGGCTTTATAATTCTAATTACACCAATAAAGCTAATTTTACTCTCGAGAGTGTACGTGGAACGCAAATTGCTTTAGAAAAATTGAGAGATTTATATCTTAATTTCGGTCAAGAAAAAGGTCAAATCAATGGAGAATACAAAAAAAGCTTTATTGAGGCACTCGATAATAATTTCGACACATCAAAAGCAATGGCTCTCATTTGGCAATTAGTTAAAGACCCTGAGATTCAGCCAGCTGACAAAAAAGCAACCCTACTTAATTTCGATCAAGTTCTAGGATTAGGTTTAGATAAAATTGTCAAAGAAATAATCCCAGAAAATATTATTAGAATTGCCGAAGATCGAGAACAATCAAGAAGAAATAAAGAATGGCAAAAAAGTGATCAGATACGAGAAAAATTAAAAGATTTAGGGTACGAAATTAAAGATGAGGAATCAGGTTACAAAATTTCAAAAATCTAGACAAAATAAAACCTCAAAACATTGTTTTGAGGTTTTATTTTGTCTCTAAATAATCTCATTCAACTCCATTCCAAATGTTGATCCAAGTCCTGGTCCATCTGACTCTACATAGACTCTTCCACCGTGAGCTTCGGCAATCTCTTTACACAAATATAGTCCAAGTCCAGTCCCAGTTGTATTCATCCTTGCTCCTTCACCTCGAGCAAATTTATGGAAAAGTGTTTCTTTAATTTCCTTATTCATTCCCACACCACTATCCACTATTTTAAATAAAACTTTATTATTTTCAGTTTTAACAGAAACTTTGATTGTTCCTTGTTTAGTGTATTTAATTGAATTATCAATAAAATTAATAATTACTTGTCTTAGCTTTTCTTTATCACCACTTACTAAACATTTTGATTCCTCGGATGATTCAAATGTCATTTCTAAATTCTTTTGTTTAGCTATAATTTGAAAATTGTCAGTTACTTCTCGCGATAATTGAGCTAAATTTAATGACACCATTGTATATTTCATACCTCCTTGCTCTATTTTAGTAACATTCAATAAGTCTTCAACGATTTTAGATAAATTTATACTTGATTCACTAATTTTACCAAGTGCTCCCAAAGCTTCCATATTAGCAATCTCGCCGTAATCACCATCAATCAACATCGATGTATAACCTCGAATAGCTGTCAATGGACTACGAAGTTGATGTGAAGCTAAAGATACGAATTCAGACTTTAATTGATCAAGACCTTTTAATTTTTCGTTTGCCACTTCGAGATCAGAATTTGATTTCTCTAATTCAACAGACAGAGATTGCAATCTTTCCCGCTGTTGTATTTCTCTTTTGACACTTTTAATAAGCATATATCCAAAAATCCATACACAAACAAAAGTTATTCCATTTAAAATAAAATTAGTTGTAATTTTTATAAAAAAGAACTGTGAGCCAATTAGAAAGATAAGACCAATTACTAAAGCCTCTACAGCTAATACTTTAATGCGAAATGCTCTATATTCAACTATCATGAACGATAATAATCCTAAAAATATAACCATTCCTATTGGTCCTATTAAATTTATCTCATATGTCTGAGTTATTTCACCCATAATATTTGAGAATGAAAAAATTGATAAAAATAGAACTACTCCAATCATGAAATATAAAATTTGTTTTTTAAAAGTTTTATTTTCGCTCGAGAAAAAATACTTTTTTAGGCAAATATAAATAATATAAAATATAGATATAATTTCAGTAATATAAACATATTTCCATATTACTCCAATATTGCCCTGGCAATTTATTAAATCAAATGAATTAATGTTTAATGGTGTTGATAAAATAATTACAATAGCAATTAAGATACTCGATAGTAATATTTTTAATTTAAAAGATATATCTTTTTTATTTAAAAAGACCTCCACAAAATAAATGGACAATAAAAAAATTAATACCTCAAAAATAATAGTCAACTGCGCTGAATAATATACAACACTAGCATAAACTGCAATCCATTGAAAAATAATATTTATAATCCAAAAAGATGATGATACCGATATTCCGAGCAACAGTCTAGACTGAACTGAATATTTATTCTTAAAAAAAACAAAAAAACCTAAAAAAAGAGATGCAACGATAATCGGGATGTACGAATAAAACAACAATGACGGTGCATAGCTTAAATTAAAAAAATGAGAAAAGGTGGGAGTAGAAGTTGCACAATAGTATAAATCATTAGGGTCCATATTATTTAATAATTATTGGTGATAAAATGGTTTTTGCTTTCCAATATTCACAATCTTTCGGAGGATTAACTTTGCAAATTCTACTTCCTATATTTATTTTTTGGAATCCTACTTCCTGTAATTTTTTTAAATGAACCTTGCTAAAACTTTTTATTTCATCAGAATAATATGTGAATACTCCCCCTTTTTTTAATTTCTTAAAAGCAAAAGGAAAAAAATTAAAATGATTTTGATATAACTCTTTTTCAGTTAAAGGATAAGTGTCAAACAATATCCCATTAAGAGAATTATCAGGAATCTTTTTAATCATATCTTCCCATAAACCATACAAAATAACAGTCTCATGAGGAGCTTTTTTAGCAAATAACTTAGCTTTTTTTATAATATCTTTATTAACTTCAATGATTATATGTTTCTTAATTTTATTCTGTTGAATAAAATTTGCTGAAATACCCATTCCAAAGCCTAATTCCAAAACAGTTCCACCTTTTGAAGATGCTATGTCAGCTAATTCTTTCATATAAGATGTTTCCCAATCTTCCATAACAGCATAACCAAAAATTTTGATATCATGTTCTGAAAAAACAGCTTTTTCTGTTTTCCATTTTTCTTTTTCAAACTTAATAATTGATTCTTCAGAATCTTTATAACCTTTCTCCCATTTAGGAATCTGCGTTAGAAAATCTTTATCTTTTACAAAAATTTTTTTATTATTTATCATAAATATATTTAAATATTATTCATTACTACTTGATTCATCCTCAATATTAACTATCTCAAAATTATTTTGAATTATAGTTTTATAAAAAGTAAAACCAATAGAAATTATTGAAACAATTACTACTATTATTAATAAAATTTTTGATTTTCTGTCCATAACTTGTTATACTTCACATTATATATGAATATACTTTTTATATCAAATGATTTGATCGGTGGGAACCTAGCTCATCTTTTGAAAAAGGAAGGTCATAACGTTAAACTCTTCATTGAAGATAGTGGGCGTCATGAAAATTTTAATAATATGGTCATCAAGACTTATAATTGGAAAAAAGAATTAACTTGGGTTGGGAAAAATGGATTAATTGTTTTTGACGATGTTGGTTATGGAGAAATTCAAGATGACCTTAGAAAACAAGGTTATACTGTTTTTGGTGGCAGTAAAGCTGGAGATAGACTTGAGCAAGACAGAGCCTTCGGCCAGAAAATATTTAAACAATACGGATTAAAGACTGTCCCACTGAAAGATTTTAATAATATTAAAAATGCCATTACCTTTGTTAAAAAGAATCGAAAAGCCTGGGTAATCAAACAAAATAATCATCATTACTCAAAAGTTTTAAACTATGTAGGAGAATTCGACGATGGACGCGACGTGATTGGAATGCTTAGTAACTATTACCATAACAAGAAAGCCGGAGCAGAAAAAATTAGTCTTCATCAAAGAATTCGTGGAGTTGAAATTGGAGTTGGAAGATATTTCAATGGTGTTAATTGGGTAGGACCAATTGAATATAATATTGAATATCCAAGATTCTTTCCTGGAGACATTGGCCCAATGACCAGCGAAATGGGGACAGTGGCTTGGTTTTCTGATGATGAAAAAAATAAATTATATCAAGATACAATTCTAAAACTTGAGCCATATTTGAAAAAAATTAAATTCATTGGTGATTTTGAAATTAACTTTATAGTAAATGAAACGGGGGCCTACCCACTCGAAGCTACCACCCGAATGGGTTCACCAATAATTCATCTTCATTCAGAACTGAACATTTCTCCTTGGGGTGAATTTCTGTACGCCGTAGCCAGGGGCGAAGATTATAATCTTAAATGGAAAAAAGGATATGGGATGGTTGTCTTAATTGCTGTTCCACCTTTTCCTTATACTGAAAAATCTCAAAAGAATTTACTATATGGATCATATATTTATCTCGATAATCTCGATGCCAAAGATATGGAACATATCCACTTTGAAGAAGTCTCATACAATTCGCATAAAAAAAGATATTATATCTCAGACACTCGAGGATATATTTTATATGTGACTGATGTGAATGCCTCTCTAAAAAAAACACAGAGCAGTGTTTATTCGATGATAAAAAATATATATATTCCAAAAATGTTCTATCGATCTGACATTGGAAATAGTTTTCTAGAAAAAAGTAAAGCTGAACTCAAAAAATGGGGATACTTATAAAAATATAGATCTAGCTTTATAATGCTAAAATACTCCCAATAATCACAATAACAATTGCGATTATTTTAGGGATTAATACTCTTTGACTTAAATCTTCTTTAATAATTTTAGGAAAAAATTTTGTACATATTAGAGTCAATATTAATAAAATCCCCGGCTGTAAGCTTTCAAACAAGTAAACCAAAAATATCGGGGCCAAGAGAACAGCATATGCTGATAATAAATTACCAATGATTGAGAGTACTTCACTAGCAAAATTTATTGATAATATTTTAATGCCACCTTTTTTCAACATACTTAAAAAACCCCTACGATAAGTAGGTACTAAAAAATAAATTAAGAGACCAGTTAAACCCAAACCCAGGTATACCCAGAAAGATGAAATCCAAAAACTTTCAGTAATAGCGACATACTTGAAGATAATTCCTATCAGTGAAATCATTAGACAAGCTAGCATCATATAAAAAAATGTTTTCCACTTAAAATGACGTTTACCAATTGAATAATCAAACGATAATATTGCTACACCGAGTAAAATAATGACTGATCCAGTAAATTGAGTCAAAGTTATTGTTTCTCCTAAAAAAATATAACCAAAAATATAACCAAAAATCGGAACAGTCATAAAATAAGGAACAATCGCGGAAATCTTTTCTCTCTGAAGTGAAACAAGATACAAAATAATCCAACCAATAGTAAAAACTCCTGTCAAAATCAAGATTAATTTATCAAATAAACTTATTTCAAATACATTTTCAACAAATATGTATATGAAAATTGCGACAAATATTCCAATTAAACTCGAAAATAGAGTCAAAGCGCCTGATGTTAATCGGCCGTTAGCATATTTTTCAACTAAGTATTGATCTGCAATATTTACGATTGACCACAAAAGTGGAGCTCCGATTGCGAAAAGTAACCATGTCATAAAGCTGATTATAACATGCGTTGTTAAATACTCACAGATATTAATCCATTATATTTATGACTAATTATCTGACCGGAGTATAAGCATTTTGATTTTATTAACAACCTTGAAAATCTCAGGATAAGAGAAAAATATTCTTGTCCTGAAATCTAAATGTAATAGTTCTTCTCTAAATCTACATTTGTCGATATCACCGGAGTAAATTATTAATTCTTTATTATCGAGTTCCTTAAATAATTGTGAGCTATAATTTTCTATATTTTTAAATAAAACAATTCTTTTATTAATATCTTTTAAACTTTTAATTATATCAATAAAATTTTTCTCATCACCTGAGTCGACTATTAAAGTATTATCAATATCCACTATAGCTATCTGTTTATGAAGCTCATCTTTTGCTTCCGGATAAGCACTAAAGAAAACTATTTTTTCATCATGAGCTGTTATTTGAGCCATTAGAGAGATACTAAAAATGATGCCCCACTTTTATCAGCTCCATGAATTAACATCGGAAAGTCATCTTTTGTAAATACAGCTATTTCATTGTTAACTAAAATATTCATTATAATTTCAATAATTTTTATAGAATTTATTTAGTTATTTTACATCTTACAAATCTACACTATAGCGTAGATTTGTAAATAACTGCTGCAAATTTTTAAATCAAACAAGTTAATTATTTATGACTTTTAAGGGTTAATAAACAAAGTTTATATAAAACCCGAGCTCCAACATTACCATCCCATTGATTTTTTAAATCAAGACTAGGCGCTACTTCAGATAAATCAAAACCTATTATTTTTCGGCCTGTAGCTAATATTTCTTCAAATAAATAAATTAATTCTTCAATCGTAAAACCGCCCATAACTGGTGTGCCAGTGTTTGGACTCAAGTACGGAATCAAACCATCAATATCAAAAGAAATATAAACATTTTTTGGTAAATTTGCAATAATCTCACTATATTTTTCTTT
>JBBRJM010000025.1:0-10212 GCA_038219305.1 Minisyncoccia bacterium
AGCTTCAATTGGAGATAGTCAGGACTTTATAGTTGAAATACCTATAGGTAATTCTAGCTATACACCCGATGATATTTTGCTTGGAACAAATGGAGTCCCTCTTCTTTCTGAAATTCCGGCTGTAGTACCAGGTAGTGGTGGTGGAAATATATTTATTATGTCAGAATAATAAAATAAATTGGATTCATTTCAAGAAAAAACAAGGAAATTTCTTCCTTTTGTGGAAGAATTAAGAAGTAAACTATACTGGTCTGCTGTCACTTTTGCAGTTGTTTTTGTTTTAGGTTTTTTTTCGACTCCAGCTGTATTAAAATTTTTTGTATCTACTTTTAGCATAGAGAGTGTTGTAATCGCAACAACTTCCCCATTTCAACTTACTGATTTAGCTGTTAGTCTTGGTATTTTTTCCGCTCTAATTGTGACTATCCCCCTTTCAATATTCCAAATATATTATTTTATTTTTCCAGGATTAAATAAAAAAGAGAAGAGAATATTACTTGCATCTGTCCCCGTCTGTATCTTACTTTTTGTTTTCGGTTTTATTTTCGGAGCTTCTATCTTATTTTCTGCCTTCAAATTTTTAGCCGTTATCAATGAAAGTCTTGGAATACAAAATATTTGGAGTATTAGTTCATATTTATCAGAGATATTTATCACCTCATCACTCTTGGGAATCTTATTTGAATTTCCTTTAATTATCACTGGACTCATTAAATTAAATATAATGACTGTCACTGCTCTTAAGCAAAAAAGGCGCTTGGCCTGGCTTATTGTTTTTATTGTTGTCTCTATTCTGCCTCCAACCGATGGATTGTCTCTCATTGCTATGTCGGTACCATTGATCTTACTTTATGAAGTAACTATATTGATTAATAAAAATAAAAAAACCAAGATATTGTAGTAGAAACAATAGAATAATCCTCTTTACTTCTATCTACTGATGGTTTATTATTATAGTATAAAGAAATATACAGTTGGTCGCGTTTATAAATTATTAGTAATTTTTAATATAAAAAATTTATGTTTGGATTAGGAACAAAAGAACTTATAATAATAGCAGTTATCGCAATTTTACTTTTTGGATCAAAGAAAATACCTGAACTCGCTAAAAGCTTAGTGGAAGCTATTAAGCATATCACTGGTGCATTCAAAAGTGCTGATGACTCAACAACCACAGCTGATATCACAAAAAAGAAATAACATTTTACAAATAAAAAACTGACTTAATGTCAGTTTTTTATTTGTAAAAATCTTCTAATTTTTGCCATAAATTCCATATTGCAGAATTGCAATTCAAAAGGGAATTTTCGAGATTGGGTTTTAGTGAAAATCCCAAAAAATGTTATTGAAGAAGATGGCCAGGAAGAGATTGAGTTTCTTAATAGGGTGCCATTTAATTAATTTCAGTGACATTTAAAAATCACTAAGCTCTCAGTAATTCATTGCTGAGAGCTATTTTTTTATGTTCAGGACGTACAAATTTTTCCATATTAATTTAATTTATCATACACGGACCAGATAGATTAATTTCTCCTTGTTTAGTAATCAAATCGAGAGAACCTTTATAACAATTATCTCCTTTATTATCATCTCCAGTTAAATCAGCAAAAGGGGCTCCGTTATGTCTATTAAAACTTAAAGTAAAACCAATATAACTTATCTCATTATTTATGTATTTTTCTTCAATATCTTTTTTTATTTCTTTTGTATTATTATAAGAGAGAGTTTTTATTGAGAAATTAGTTATTTGATTATTCCAAGCTCCCATCTTTCCAATCTCTACTATATCTTTTATAGAAAGAGCTGTTCCATCTCTTGGAATATGAAGACTGGGATAAAGAGTGACTCCTTTTTGTATAGACAAAGGAAAAGAATCAAAAGTTCTTATAATTACATCATTTTTATATTTTACATAATAATCAACTCTGTATCTTTCAGGATCTTCATTTTCAGAATCAGGATTCCAATATGAAAAATTTATAAATGTAATAATAGAATCGAGTTTTTCTCTTGGGATAGAAAGTCTCGCTATGTGATATTTATACCAAAAATCTATAAATTTTTCACAACCAGATATAGGTATATTTTTATTGTCTGCACATTTTGCATCTATCTCAGTATTTACTTCACCAGAACCCGCTATTATCTCTTCCACTTTTGGTGTAATAGGTGTTGGCAAGGAAGGAGAATTTCTATTCTTAATAAAAATAAAAACAATTAGTAGTAAAATAATTATGATGGCTCTAATTATAAGTTTTTTATATTTCATAAGTATATTATATCAAATAGAGTTTAAGTGGAGCAATTTTTTATTTCAGATTTATATTTAGATTTTATCACTATTATTTATCAGAACAAAGTGTAACAGATACAAACGGGTGTACACAAGTGTTACAACCTATAACAAAAAATAATCTTCTAGTTTTTGATTATTTTTTGTTAAATAAATTATTATAATAATGATAATTTATTTAATACTCATTTATACGATCGTATAAATGAGTATAAGTTTATTAAAGAATTTCTTTACAACTTTATGAACTTTCTACTTTAAAATTTTAATAGACCTCCTGTTGGTAACATTTTTCACAATATATGATTTCAGGATGTTCTGGAGCATATGAAGTTTTAAAAGTATTGGAACACCCTTTATTCATACATGAACGGCTATATAATTTCATAGGATTTCTATATTTTAATCTTTGATAGTGACGGCAATTAGGACAATATCTAGGCAACGGAATATTATTTTGTCTGTAAAATTGTAATTCTTCTGCTGTTATTTTAAAAGCAGTTGTGCATTGATATCTCTCATCTCCGTTGTTTTGGCAAGATATAATTTCATACAGTATTGAATCTTTTGTATCTTTGATACTGTCTGGCAAATTTTCTGAATTAATAGTTATATTATAATTTTTATTTTCTGAATCTTTCCATGGGTATCCCTTATGTACTGCTTCTTCTTTTTTAATTGGGAAAAAATCATTTGCATTTGTTTCATTATAACCAAAGAATGATAATTCAAATGGGAAAAATTCTCCATATTTATATATTCTACCTTTACTATCTACATATGGCATATCACTCATCTGTTTTTTTATTTCTGGAACCAATTTTTCGTATTCTTCTTTTGTGTATTTTTTATTTAAAATACAATATTGTGAATTTTTCAAACCAGAGCAAGCAAAACAATTCGAACAATTTTTACACATAAATGAATATTCACACTCTTTTGATCCAACACATATATAACAAAAATTATCCTTATATGTTCCAAAACTTGTTGCTACTGAGTCATATATTAACTCACCTGCACCTAATCCCTGGTTATCATATGAGTCTTTTGCATTCATAAGTACTCTATAACTATAGCGAATATTCTCAGAGTTTTGAACACTATAAGATTCAAAAATGTTTTTTGAATTTCCTATGTAATCCCCCGTTGAATTTTGTGAATTATAAATTTGTGCAAATCTATGAATTGTTTTATTTTCTAAAATATCATTAAAATATTTTTTTGCAACAATCAAACCTGAATAAGTATTTAATAAAAGTTTTTCTAACTCTATATCATATTCCTTTTTTATTAATTGTTTATCTTTAAATACATATTGCTTATTTCGCAAATTTGATGACAAACAACAATTCTGACAATTTACACAATCATAAAGAAAAAAAGAATCAATACATTTTTGAGATTTTATAATATAATGTGAATTATAATTATTCTCACAGTCAATATTATATGAAGAATTTTCTAATTTTTGAACAACATAACAATCTAAACAATTTTTTGATTTATCTATATTTTCAGAATAAAGAACATTTTCACACCCAATTACCGAATATGATAAATAACAGTCTTTATCATCACCACTATAATTTGTAAAATCAGACCTAATAACAGAGCCAGTGTGATGTACATATAAAATAGGTGCTTCTTTTAATAAGATACTAAATTGGGTGAAGAAGTTTTTAGAAAAATTATAATCTCTTTGGTATAAAAATGGATTACGAATATCACTATTCCAGCATTCCATACAAGTAAGAATTATCTATTTTATCTTTATGATACATTGAGATAATTGATTTTCCGCAAGAACCACACTCTCTTTTAAAAAGAGATCTGCAGTTTCTCCATATCATTCTTCTAACCATCCTACACTCTGGACAAAATGTTGGTGGAGGAACCTTTATCTTTTCATAAAACAAAAAATCATCTGGCTCGATAATGAAGTCATTTTTGCAGTTTTGGCAGATTTTTGTTTCTGGAGGCATGAGGATATTATAACAAAAGACTTTAATTAATACGAGTTATTAAAGCGGACCATGAGTACATTTCTCGTTCCTTACAGGAACAGATACTTTTCTAGTTTTTGAAAAAAACACAGAAATTTTATCCCTGTCCTCACGCAAAGTATGCAGATACTTTGCTTAAGGTCCACTATAAAAAAACACCGAAAGGTGTTTTTTTATAGTGGACCTTAGCGGACTCGGACCGCTTACCTCCTCATTGCAAATGAGGCGCTCTACCAGATGAGCTAAAGGCCCAAAATATTTTGATTAAACTTAATTTAACAATTGAAAACTCTCTTATCTTACCTTATTTTTGCATTTTTGCAAAGACTTTTACGATTTTTTTATATTGACTTTTACATCTTTATATGCTAATATAAAAATAAATAAATTATAGATTATGGTTATTTTAGATTGGGTTCTAGTGGAGAACCCCAAATGTTTAGTCGTTGTTAGTAATAATGAAGATAAAGACGACGACGAAAAACAAGAAGGTCACCAATTTATTCAAGGTGTACCTTTAAATTAAACCACTCCCCTGTTAAGGTCATACTTAGCAGGGTTATTTTTTTAAAAAAATGACTTAATTTTATCCCAAGGCACTGCTACAAGGAGTGTCCCCAAAAAGACAAAACCAAGCCCTATACCCATTTGAAGAGTCACACTTTCAGATAGTACTATTGTTGCAAGGATGGCTGTCAGAACGATAGAAAGCTTGTCTATGACGGTCACAGCGACAGTCGGACCGGCTGAGAGCGCTTGATAGAAGAACAACCAAGAAAGGGCTCCACCTAACCCGGAAAGCAGAACAAAGATCCATTGCTTTTGCGAAAGTGAGTGGAGCGCCGTCATTGATAACTTACCAAATGATAATGCGGCAATTGAAACAATAAAGGCCATCGTAATACCACGAATAGCTGTCAGTAAATTTGCATCAACTCCTTTCAAACCAAGCTTAGCAAAGATGGTCCCCAAACTTGCCATAACAGCCCCTAACAATGCATAAATTATATACATATATTAATATTTAAAATAATAATAAATTATTTCTTAGTGAAAGCTTCTTTCGGCGAAAGTCCAGATGCCCGGTGAGCAGGCCACCATCCAGAAACGAAACCAATAACTATTGAAAAAGCCAAAATAAGAACAACGAACCACCATGGTGTCATGAACAAACTAATTGAATCTCCGCCAAATCGTCTGGCAAAGTAACTTAGAATTATATTCAATACCTGTCCCCCACCAACTCCAATAATTATACCACCCACGCCACCTAGTAATCCCATAATAGATGATTCCACTAAAAATAAATTTCGAACATCATAATCAGTTGCACCGAGAGATTTTAAAATTCCAACTTCATAAATACGCTCCAAGAAACCAACAAGCATTGTATTAAACATTCCAATAGCAGAAACTATTAAAGCTGTAATACCAAATACTCCCAAGACAATAGTTAAAATGTTTGTAATCTTACGGGCCTGAGTAACTAAGTCTATTCGAGCTGAAACTAAAAATCCTTCACCTAAAAGCCGATCTCGAAGACTCTCTAGAACATCAACATTTTTCGCTTTGACTAGTGCCTTCATATAAAAAGGAGGTTCTTTGGAAAGATAGTTCGCATAGATAATTGTCGTTGGAGCCATTGATTCATCACTAATGATTCCTTTTATTTTTATCGGCAATAAAGATGTGGCTTCCTCTGAAGTATTATTTTTATCGTCTTGATAAAAAACTTTAAAGGTTAATGATTTATCTAATGTTGTTTCATCTGCTACTAATCCAAGCGGAACTAGAGTCTGACTTGAGGCAACTAATCCTTGCTCATTCTCCGTCGGCAGTGAACCAATAGTTGGAAGTAAACCCGATAATCTAAAATATGCAGGTTCAACGATCCGAGTATCAATCAAAAGACCTGAGCCACCATTCTCACTTATTTCTCCAGGAAATTCAGCAACAGGACTAACTTCGGCCACATTTTCATATGTTCGAAGGGTATCAATTAATGGTTTTTTAATTAAGATATTACTCTCTGAAGGATAAGATATTTCCATCGTCACGAGTGAATCCTCCGTTGTCATCAATTTACCTATTAGAATATATTGAAGACCATAACCAAGCGAAACTAAAAGTAAAACTGTCGCAATCCCCACTGACATACCCATAATAGTAAGAAATGCTCTCTGAGGTTTAGTGCGAAAAGTTCGAAGCGAAAGAGATAATAATTCAGCTAATTTTAATTTTTTATTTGGCATAATTTATTTCTACAAGGTTTTCTCGAAACCATTATTACTATTAAATTTTCCATCTACATCATTTAAAATTAATTCTAATTTTTCAGCCATTAGTTGTGAGGCACGAAATGACAAACCAACTCCATACTTTTTCTCAGAAAGATTTAAGACTTCGACAACCTTACTACTTGGAATAAAGTCACGCACCCGATCTGAAATTACTTCATCAAAAGCCATAATCTGTAGTGGGGAAAGTTCACCAGTGTAACCTTCGATCAACCAAATACGGATATTGCGAATTTCATCAGCAATTGATAATTGGGGTGTTTCTTCAATAATCTTATAAATTACTTCCAGGTGTTTACGCTTATCAATAATAGCTTCAAGATAATCTGTCACTTTGTCAGCTTTCTTTTTCCATAAACCAACACCACCTTCTTTATATGGGTGATTTATTAATTTACGAAATTCTTTTTTATCAATTTTCTCATCAAAGCGATCATTGACGATTGACTCAAAGCGTCTAATTTCATCCATAGAATAACCACGAAGTAAAAAGTTTGTTAAGACGCGAGCAGAAAGTTTTTCTGATTTAAATTTTTCAACGTTATCATTGTTTCCAGAGACGGATGAAATTTGTTCGTATAAATGTTTTGAGAGTGAGGCCGCAACTGAATCTTTATCGGTTTTTTCAACATCGTTAATTTCCCCATCTTTCATATGAAAAATAGTTTTAACATCTCGTAAACTCCAGGCTTCATGGGTGACCATGATAATCGTCCGGCCATCTTTTTCATTTAATTCTTTTAAAAATTCCAAAACCATTTTGGCGTTGACAGAGTCAAGGTTTCCAAGTGGTTCATCGGCAATAATTATCGGTGGATTGTTGGCCAGAGCCCGGGCGATACCAACACGCTGCTGTTGACCACCGGAGAGTTCATAAGGAAAACGTTCAGCATATTTAGTTAAATCAAGACGCTCGAGTAATTTTAGTGCTTCAATTTCAGCTTTTTCCGAGGTAATACCTACAAAGAGCATTGGCAGAGCCACATTTTTTAAAACATTGAGTGATGGCACGAGATTAAATTGCTGGAAAACAATCCCAATACCGGTTTGACGAAAAATTGCAAGCTCCTGATTCGAGAGTCCCGAAATATCACGATCATTGATCAAGACTTTCCCCTCTTGAAAACGATCAATACCTGATATCGAATAGAGCATGGTTGTTTTACCACAGCCAGATGGACCAAAGAACGCTACATAATCACCCTTATCAATATTTATATTTATATTTTTTAAAGCATGGACTTCAATAGGTTTATCTTTTTCGTACCATAAATTTAGATTTTCTATTTTAATTATTTGACTCATGAATTTTATCCGTATAATCAATGATCTCCTTAGGCATCAGTTCACCCTTGACCAAATACCCATCTACTCCCAACTTCTCAGTTTCTTCTTTCAAAAACTTTTCCTTTTGACTTGAATAAATAATAATTTTTATTTTACTTGTAACTACACCCTTCTTTAATTTTTCAATAAAAGAAAGCGTTCGGTTAACTTGACCTTCAGGACTGTTATTCTCACCAACAATAGGCATCATCATGTCTAAGAATATTGTATCTGGAATACTAGACTGATCAAAAATTATTTTTTCTGCTTCTGATAAACTTGCGGCCATTATTACATCGTAAGTATCACTTCGGCCGTGAATCCAGAAAATATCCCGGAAATAAATGCGCATCATTTCATCATCATCGATCAGTAGAATCTTGATTTTTTTTTGTAATTGATTCATATAATTTCTTAATTATAACATAAATTAAACAATAAATTGATTGACATCGAATATGTGTTATTACCTAACATTATTCACAAAGTTAAACGTCTCATCAAAATTTTTAAAGATGATATCAACGATCGATTCAGTCTTTTTGGGAGTGATAATGGTTCTAATTGGTGGCTTAGCCATGTTGTTGGCATCATCGATTGAATCAACGGTGAAGCGATAGACGGTTCCTGGTTTTAAGACGGTTAGAATGACGACGTGATTCTTGGTCAATTCAAGGTCTTCTTGTTTGTTTGATAATAGACCAGTGGCTAGTCCTGCTCCTTCTTCGTAGTAGACAGTTGAAGTAGAAGCTTCATCGGTTTGCCAGGAGACAATTGTTTGGACTCTGTCTGTTCGACCGACGATTAGGGCACTTTCGACCTTAAGATTTGAGATAATTGGAGCGATATTGTCAGTTGAAGTTCTGACATTAATTGATGTTCCCCCTTCGACTAGATTACCTTTATTATTAACTCCTGAGATACTGACAATGTAAGATGTTCCCGGTGAGAGGTTTTCAACTTTGAGAGAGTGAGTACTGTTCTTCACTTCATCAACGATTCTTGAAGTTCTACCAGTTTTTAAATTCTTGTATTCAACGATTGAAGTGGTTGGTTGATCGGTGTTCCAGACGACCGTGAAAGCATCTTTCTTGATGTCGAGGACAGAACCACGAATCTTCGAGGTGGCTGTCGTAAAGGTAACGTCATCGGACTTACCGATCACTTGTGGTAAGGAGAAAGCTTTTGCCATAATGTGGTACTTGGTGTTTGGTTTAAGACCAATCAAAGTTAGAGTGTGAGCAATACTCTTTTCTTTTGTATCAGACATTTCTCCATTGTAAGGCTTATCTTTAACGAGATTGTAACTTTCTTCATCGGCATAACTAACGACTCCGTATGATTTAATGTTTGAACGGAATGAAACTAGGACAGAGTTTTCGGTAATCTCACTGAAGGTTGGTTTGTCGATGAATGGTGGCACGAGTGATGGCAAGATTGATTCGATTGTGGCTTCGATTTCTTTTTGGAATTGTTCGATGTTCTCGATGTTTTTTAGTTCGGCTAAATCTTCGGTCAAAAATTTAGTTTTAAAAGTTTCATCATTAGATGTCCCAGTATTACCAAATTTATCTATTGAAGAAACTTTAATATGATAATCCGTACCAATAGTTAAGCCACCAATATTTATTGAATGATTTTTGGTCCAATTAATACTTGATGCCGTAGAACCATAACTTGTTTCTTTGCCATACTCTACAAGTGGAATCGTCTCCTTGTTCGTCTCAAAAGAGACAGTTGCACTAAAAGGTGTAATCGTTGAAATCAAAACATTAGAAATGATTGGCGCATTATCATCTTGAAGTTTTAACTTGGCTTTGTTGTATTCATTTTCTTTTAAAAGTGCATCGTAGATTGACTGTAGGACTCCCGTTGAGCCACCACCTTCATAAATGATTCGTTCATTTATTTTAATGGTTTTAAATGTTTGTTCAGGTGTCGTTACTAGATTGCCTTTAGCATCGGTTGATTTAATCACATAGAAATAATTTGTCTCCGGTATTAAGTCAACAATTGTAGCTAAATGATTAAGTACTAAAGTGGAGCTAAAGATAGTACTTTCTGTATATCCACCAGAAGTTGTACTATACAATACTTGACTATCAGCCGGCTCATTTGTCTTCCAAACAATGGCTGTTGAATCAGACGTAATAATTGGATTAGAAATATCAGAAACAATTGGAGCAGTTTGATCCATAAGGGTCGTGAAATTATGATAGTTACCACCATTGGCATCTTCACTTACTCCATTGGTCTCATCTGTTGATTCGACAACAAAATAATAAGTCTT
>JBBRJM010000026.1:0-9731 GCA_038219305.1 Minisyncoccia bacterium
CTTATGCGGAGGCGAGCAAATGAACTGCTTCATTTGCGTGTGAGATTCGAACAGCGGAGTCATATTTTTTCACCAGAGAAAATAGACGAGCTGGTGACCAGACAAAACTTTTTGACGAAAAAGTTTTAGTCGAGGTCGAAACATGTACTCATGGTCTCACCGCCTCCTTAAATTATTTAAGACTTATTGTGTAAGTCTTGTTTTAGACAAAAAGAGAGTTTTTTATATTTATAATTTATGGTAAAATAAAACAATGGAATCAATTATGAGGTCGGATATTTATTTCTTTATAACTTCCATTTCGGTGGTAGTCATTAGCTGTTTTCTTATTGTCGCATTGTTTTATTTTATTAAAATTTTAAGAAATTTTTTTAGAATTTCTGAAATTTTAAAAAACTATGCCGAGAATACTGAAAGTGAATTAAAGGAAATCGCAGATCATATAAAACAAAGTCGCCTCTTCACTTTCTTCTTTGGTAAAGAAAAAAAGAAAGAGGAAAATAAAAGTCATAAAAAGTCAGTTTAAATTATTATTAATCTAAAAAAAATATGGATAAAAAACAAAAATCAAAAAAAGGGGTTGAAGCAAAAACAGTCGTTGGAATCGGAGCTGGTGTCGCAGCACTAGGAGCTGCTGCTTATTTATTATTTGGTCCAAATGGTAAAAAGAACCAAAAAACACTTCGTGGGTGGACTGTAAAAATGAAAGGTGAAATTATCGAGAAATTTGAACAAGCTAAAGAACTTACGGAACCGGTTTACCACGACATCGTAAGTAAAGTTGAAGCAAAGTATGCTAAGCTAAAAAATATTAAGCCTGAAGAATTAGCCGAAATTGTCCAAGATATTAAAAAACAATGGAAATCTATAGCTAAAGAATCTAAAAAAACTACTCCCAAGAAAACAGTTAGAAAAGTTGCAAAGAAATAAATTATATTTTTTCAAACAAAAATTCGCTCAAACAAAAATCCTCCGCCCTCGGAGGATTTTTGTGTTATGATATCTATATATATATCTCACACAAAGTGATATTTGAAAAATGTGAGGAATAGTGAATCAATTTGTAAATCTTAATAATTAATTTATGCATGAGAATTAAATAATTCTTAGCATCAAAAGTGATGAATAATCTTTACGATCAATCAATAAAATTACACAGTGAACATGGGGGTAAGTTAGAAGTCATTAGCAAAGTTCCTCTTAATAATAAAGATGATTTATCTTTGGCCTACACGCCAGGAGTGGCCGGCGTTTGCCAAGCAATTGCTACAGATCCTAAATTAGCCAATGATTATACTATTAAAAAAAATACTGTGGCTATTGTCTCAGATGGTACTGCCATCCTTGGTCTTGGAGATCTTGGACCTTTGGCGGCAATTCCCGTCATGGAAGGTAAAGCTGCTATCTTTAAACAATTTGGTGGAGTTGATGCTTTTCCAATTTGTCTTGATACAAAAGATACTGAAGAAATAATTCGGACTGTTAAACTAATCGCTCCAGTTTTTGGTGGAATTAATCTCGAAGATATCTCTGCTCCACGATGTTTTGAAATAGAAGAAAGACTCCGAAAAGAATTAGATATCCCCGTAATGCATGACGATCAATGGGGCGCCGCAACGGTTACCCTAGCCGCTCTTATAAATGCTCTTAAAATTAAAGGACTTCCACATGCTGAGGTAATAGTTGTCCTCTCTGGAGTTGGTGCAGCGGGTGTAGCCACCGGACGACTCTTGCACTCATACGGAATAACAAAAACAATATTTTGTGATAGTCATGGAATTATAAATTCAAAGCGAACAGATTTAACAAAAGAGAAAATTGAATTATTAAGCGCAAGTACCATTGAAGAACGAGAAGGATCTCTTAGCAATGCACTAGTGGGTGTTGATGTGTTCATCGGATTATCAAAACCAAATCTCGTGACATCCGAGATGGTTAAAAGTATGAATGAAAAACCAATTATTTTTGCCTTGGCTAACCCTACCCCTGAAATAACTCCAGAACTAGCACACGAATCAGGAGCCTATATTGTCGCCACAGGTCGCTCTGATTATCCAAATCAAATAAATAACTCACTTGTTTTTCCAGGAGCTTTCAAAGCGATGCTGGATTATAAAATTCCGCAATTTGAAAATAAAATTTTTACAACTGTCGCTCAAGCACTCGCTTTGATGATTGAAAATCCAACACCAGAGCGGATTATTCCAAGTATGTTTGACGATGGAGTGAAGGATATAGTCTATAGGGCTGTGGCTTCCCTTTCATTATAAACCAAGTATTGATATACTATATAAATGAATTCCGCTGGAGATGTGTATATAATATCTTTCAAGAAAGTTTAAAATTTTTAAAAAGTTAATTTTATTATCAATAATTAATTGGATACGTCTCGACTTATAAGAGACTATCTCTAATGAGATGGAAGAAGAAAATATTAATAAAATAGAATGGTCTGCCCCCGAATACACTCATCGTGAGAAAAACAATGATTGGTTTTGGGCGATTGGTTTAATTACCATTATTACTTGTGGTGTTGCACTTTATTTAAATAACTATCTCTTTGCTGTCTTCATCATTATCTCAGGAGCAAGCTTAATTTTATTTAGTTTTTCTCACCCCCAAGAACTCACAATTATTATTGATAAACCAGGATTATCATTAGGTAAAGATCTCTACCCTTGGAAAAATATAAAGAGCTTTAATATTAAAGATAAGAATGAGGAAAAATTTGCCAAGCTCATAATCGAAACAAATAAATATTTCCTGCCTGTTTATACCATATTCTTGCCCCGTGAATTAATTAATCAGGTCAAAGAAACACTTCAGAAAATTATTCCGCGATCTGAGATTGATGAATCAAAATCTATGGTCTTTATGGAAAGAATTGGATTTTAAAAATTTAAATAAAAAAACTCCAACATTTGGAGTTTTTTTATTTAAGGAAGGCAGGATATCTTCCTCTACGAGGACAGTATGCCTTTTAAACAAATTTGGACTTTGCCCAAATTTGTAATGAAAAGGTCTTCGATTTCCTCTACGGTTCGATTCTGTTGAATCGCCTGCACGCTTCGTCCGAAGGGACGAAGCTCGGTATCACAAAAAAAACAACTTACGCCGTGTTTTTTTGGTGATCCCGGCAGGAATCGAACCTGCATCGCAACTTCCGCAAAGTTACGTCCTATCCATTGAACGACGGGACCAATGACTTACGACTCTAATTTACACTATTAGAGAGCTTGTCGCAAGCAACAAATTATTTACCTTCACTCCAATTTTTAATCTCCTCATATGTTGCTTCACCACAAATTGTTTTTTTAGTTTTTTGATTTAAATAAAATGGTACTCCTCCACACATTTCACTACCACAATCAAGCTTTTCTAGAATTTTGTCATTCTCTTTATTATTCCAAACTTCTAATTTTTCAATATCAAATCCCTCAGTAATCAACCGATTAACATATCGCTCCCCTTCTACGCAATGAGGACAATCTTGTCCATAAAAAAATAGTAAATCTTTCATCTCATTAGAGATAATCCCTCATACAAGGAGACATATCTAATTAATTATTAATAATAGTATAAACAATACAAAATTTTAAACATTCCCTCGAGAGATTACATGCACATCTCTAGCGAGATTTACTCCCTGATTATATATAAAACCAAATAAAAAACAAACCCGACACAAGGTCGGGTTTGTTTTATTTTGTTATTTTTGAAAGACGAGCTTTTTTGCGAGATGCGTTATTCTTTTTAATCACGCCTCTTTTTGCGGCTTTATCAATGACACTGTAGGCATTCGGCAAAAGTTTTTTCGCTTCAGTATTTTTCTTTTCTTTAACCAATTTTTCAATTGTTTTAACGGCTTCTTTAATACTTTTCTTGTTGCGATCATTTCTGGCTTTTTTAACAAGTGATCCTCGAAGAGCTTTTTTAGCTGATGTTGTAATAGGCATATTTATATTTAATTAAGAATTAATAATTACGAATTAAGAATTTAACCATTTTTTTCAAATTAAGCCGAGACACCAGCCAAAATCGAATATGCATATATTAACAGAAAAAATAGAAAGAGTAAACCCCCACACCTACATTTTTATTGCAAGCAAAGCTTGCGTTCGAAGAACTATAAAAATGTTGGTGTGGGGGCAAACCCGAACACCAACATTTCCATCATTTTACTTCTAAATATTAATCTCACATTAAATACAATTTAAATAGAAATCATTAGTATGTTTAGAAAAATCTGTAGGCATTCACTTTCCTTAATAATTTTTAAGTTTATCTGATATAATAGTTCTATGATTGCACACCTATCAGGAAGTATCATCCATCAAACTGATAAATTTTTAGTCGTTGATGTGGCCGGTGTTGGCTATAAGGTCCATGTTACAACAGAGACAGCTGTTTCTTTTCCGCTCGGTGTGACCACATCTCTCTGGATTTATACGGCCGTTCGCGAAACTTCAATTGATTTGTATGGATTTAACACAACAGAAGAAATGTCGTTCTTTACTCTCTTGCTAGATGTCTCTGGGATTGGACCAAAATCCGCTCTCTCTATTTTATCCCTTGCTCCAATTGAAACACTCAAAAAAGCCATCGCCACAGGAGACACGAGTTATTTAAATAAAGTCTCCGGCATTGGCCGAAAAACGGCCGAAAAAATTGTGGTTGAACTTAGAGACAAATTACAATCATTCAAAAGTGCCGATGGAGAAACCAATCACTTACGAGATGAGGGTGATGTGATTGAAGCACTCAAGACTCTCGGATATACGCAGATTGAAGCTAGAAATGTCTTAAAAGAAATTCCTGATTCGATTGTCGGGACTAATGACCGTATTAAAAAAGCTCTTCAGATTCTAGGTGGTCATTAATTTTATAAACTTCCATTATTAATTCATAATTTGTAATAATTATAATGCCTGAATTACCCGAAGTTACAACAACAACGATGGGACTGCAAAAAGTTCTTCCAGGACTGGTCATTTCAGATATCTGGACTGATTTAGCTAAAAAAGATCAGCATTATAAACAATTTATTGGAACAATAAAGGAGTTAAAATTTTTCACAAAATTTAAAAAAGAATTAATCGGCCAAAAAATAATTAATGTTGAGAGACGAGCTAAAAATATTCTCATTCATACATCAAGAGGCCAGACTATTTTAATTCACCTTAAAATGACAGGGCATCTGTTGTATGGTAAATATTTATTTATCAAAAAAGATAATAAATGGAATCCCGTCGAAGGAGAACGCTCTTCTTTATTTGAACCATTTAATCGATTCATCCATGTTGTTTTTACTTTTTCAAATAAGACACATTTAGCATTTTGCGACTCACGAAAATTTGGCAAAGTCACAATGTTAAAATCAAACACCATAAACCAAAGTTCTCACTTAAAAGATTTAGGTCCTGAACCCTTAGAAAAATCATTCACTTTAGATAAATTTGTGAATCAATTACTCACCAAACCAAAAGCTAAAATTAAAACTGTTCTCATGGACCAGAAAATTATTGCTGGTATTGGAAACATTTATTCCGATGAAATGCTCTGGCTTTCTCAGATTGATCCAGAGTCAATTGTCGGGCATATACCCCCAAAGAAATTAAAACTACTTTTTAATGAAATGAAAGATATCTTAAAAAAAGGCATCGATCTGGGGGGTGATTCGATGTCTGATTACCGTAATATTGATGGAGAAAAGGGTCATTTCCAAAAAAATCACAATGTCTATCAGCGAAAAAATAAACCCTGTAGCAGAAAAGGTTGTCGAGGTGTTATAATAAGAAAAGTTATTGGCAGTCGAAGCAGTCATTATTGCAATATATGCCAAAAATTATTTTAAATATTATTCCATTGCGGATATTTATTTTTTATTTCAAACGGATTATATAATATAACCAGATTTTTATTATTAATCAAATTAACGATATATCTCAAGAACTAATGAGACTATCTCCAATACTATGTTTAAAAATTATAAAAATAAAAATGGTGGTGAAATGGAATTTGGTGTTCAAATTATTTTATTTATTGTTTTAATATTTATCGTCTGGGTATTAATGGGCGGACCAAATAAGAGTCGAACAAAAGATGATCCTTTTATTGTTCCGCTTGATGACCCTTACACTCCTGGCCGAACCTATGGCCCCGGAGAGCGCGTCGCCGATTAATAATAAGAACCAACCAAAAGTCCAGGTCCGACCTAGACTTTTCTATTTTTGAATCATTCGAAACAGTGCTACTCCGCAAGCTACAGAGACATTGAGTGATTCTTTTTTCCCATGCATTGGAATTTGAGCAATGATATCGCACTCTTTCAACGTCTTCTTATCAAGCCCTAAAACTTCCCGCCCTAAAACGACAGCAAATTTATCGGGTAATTTTACCTTACGATAATCAATAGAATTTTTATCTTGCTCAAGAGCCACAATTGTATAACCTTGTTTTTTTAATGTTTTAATTAAAAGAAGCAAGGACTTTTTATATTCCCACGATATCCAAGTTTCAGCACCGAGTGCCACTTTACTTATATCTTTTTGAATTCGACCAAACTTATCCGTCGGTCTTGGAGTGTAGCCAGTTAAATATATCTTAGATATTCCAACTGCATCAGCTGTACGGAAAATTGCTCCCACATTGAGAGCTGAGCGAATATCGGGAAGAATTAAAATTTTTTGTTTATCTTTTTTCATAATTAAGTTTTTAACTTTTCACTCCAACTACCTTATTTTTAAAAATCAAAATTATTATCAAAATAGCTGTATCAAATAAAAATAAATATAAAGGATAAAGAAAACCAGAAAGAGATAAATCTTTAACAGCAAACAAACTTAAAAGACCAGCTATTGAAGCAGAAAGCCAAGCTAAATATTTTTCGGATTTTGGATTCTTATAAGTCTTTATAATTGTGGGAATTCCAAAAGAAAGGTCGGCAACGACGGCACAAATAATGGCAATAACAGGCATATCAAAACTCTGCCATAGGACAACTCCTAAAATTCCTAAAGCAAAAAACAAAAAATCATACTTACCTGAAGACCAAATACCGATTTTTTGATATAGAGAATACAAGACAACAACAATACAAGACAGAGTGTTCGCAAAAAGGATAAATGCCGACCAAACACTTCCATCTGAGAGCATCGCCACCCCGCCGATGAAAGTGATAAAAGCCCAACCGAGCCAAGATAAGTTGTGCGGATGGATTTCCTTTTTTTTAATATCAAGAAAGTAAGGGGCGAGCCCTAAAAAAGTAAAGAAAGCAGATGATATACCAAAAATAATCTTTAGTTCCATCTTCTTATTATAGCAAATTATTATATAGCTTTCTCTTTTTTTAAAATTTCCTCTTTCTTTCCAATCCCTCGATTATAACCACCAATCTTTCCATCAGACCGAATTACTCGATGACAAGGAATATCTGGATCATAATTTTTATTCAAAATATTTCCAACTGCTCGACTAGCTTTTTCATTACCTGCTTTCTTAGCTACTTCTTTATATGTCAAAACACTCCCTTTGGGAATTTTAGCGACTACTTCATAAACTTTTTGACTAAATGGTTTCATATTCATTTTGCTCTCTGAGTAAGGCAAGACCTTACTCAAAACATTCTTACTCTCCTTTCGTGCTGTTAATTGAATTTTTCTATTTGATTTTCTACGTCAGATGCTTCAAAAGCTTCATTTTTATGATTCTCACCCTGTTTGGGTTTTATTAAATAAAGTCTCCTGTTTTCATTATCAAAGTATATACTAAGAGAATGGTTGTCTGTATCAAAATTATCATTAGGCCCCGACATCACCACCGGGGAGAAGCCTATCTTTTGTTTCAAAATATAGTTTAAATATTTTATTGATTTGGTGTAATCATCAAATGGCTTTTTCATAAAAGCCTCAATATCATCTATCCCCATTCGAAAATCTTCACCATGATATTGTATCTGTGTATCTTTGTTCCCTCCAAATAACACTACGTCAATTGACCCAGGTACGCACCTTTCTATTAAGCTATCAATATTTTTATACAAGTCACTTTTAAAACTATCCATTACTTCTTTGTCTTTCAAAAAAGAACCTGGATTTTGATGACTCAGAAATGAAACATTCTTCCCTGTCTCTTTATCAATCCCTACCATAATTACCCCAGTGCAGTCAAAATATGCAAGAGAATACTTATTTTTTTCATTGTCTTGAGACATTACATAAGTAGTGTCTCCAGCACTATGCATTTTGTTCTTCTCTAAATCTTTTGACCTATAACTAAAGTTAACAAAATCAGCATCTTCTTTGAAATGATCTAAGAAATATTGTGTATCTTTATCTAAATTATCCCTATTATATAGGCCAGCAACAATAGGTCGGTGCCCTGGGCTCAAGTGTCCATCTTTTAAAATAAGCGGTTTTTCCATTTTTGGTTCCATTTTTATATTATAACAGAAATATTCCTCTTAAACTTCCAACGTCTATATGGCCTTAATTATCAGATGTTTCTGAAAGTCCGGCTTTCGAATACTAGTATGTGTTTAAATTTCACTTAATATATCTATTTATTATTTTTTCAGTTTCTTCTTCGTTTACAAAAATAAATGACTCAATACCCACTTCCCTGCTTGCCCTTAAATTTCTTTCTTGGTCATCAAAATAAAGACATTCTTCTGGCTGTAAACTATTTTCCTTTAATACTAATTCCCATGCTTCTACGTCGGGCTTAACAAATCCGGTCTGCCAAGAAAAATAAGCCTTATCAATTGCCTCGTGTACCCAAGGATAGTGCTCATAGTACTCGGCTCTCTCTTTGAAATTATTAGAAAGAACAAATACTTTAATGCCTTTTTCTTTTAATTTCTGGGCAAAGGAAATCATTCTCTCTGATGGAGTTTCTGCATCAAACCAATATTTCCAAAATTCTTCTTCTGAAAGCTTAATTCCAAACTCTTCTAAAACAGGTTTCCAATGAACAAACGAAGCTCCTGCAGCTGGTTGACGAACTTTATTCATTATTTCTATAAGTTTTGGTAAAAATATTTCTGATTTTATTCCAAAATCTTTTTCAATCCTATCTGTCAAATTAGGGCTTTGAATAAAAATTCCATTTAGGTCGAAAATTATTGCTTTAATCATATTATTTTAATTTTGATAAATCACCATTTATAATCTTTGGTATCATACCATACAATTCTTCTTTATATTTTGAACTTTCATCTATAGGATTTAGTATATAGATTGATTTCTTTAAATAGAAAGCAATAGCCATTTCCATTAAGACAGCCCCGCCAATATATCCTTCTTTGCCATTTTTCTTATAATTTAAAACAAGAGTAATATCCCCTTTTTCAACCTCAATAAAATGTTTCCTTGTTAAATATGCCTTTCTTTTATAATCATCTGGTCTTTCCATCCAAGTTTTATATGTTTCTACTCTAAAATCTCCACTCTTCTTCATTTTAGATACAGTTAAAGGAGTTTTAACCTTAAACCCTAAATCTTTAAGCTGTTTTTCAACTTCAACAACTTGTTTATAAAAGGAAGCACTTGAACAGATAACTATTGTTTTGTTTATTTTATTTTTCATATTATTTTAATTTAACTAACCTAAAAATCATAAATTTTGGTATTTTACTTAATATTTCATAATCAGCAGGTTTAATAGATTTCATTTTTAGCTTTGGTTTTGGTTCAATAAAACTTTCAATTAGAAATCCTGCTTTTCTGGCTTCT
>JBBRJM010000027.1:0-9192 GCA_038219305.1 Minisyncoccia bacterium
GTATGCCTTTTCGGTAAATTTTGATTAACATCAAAATTTATAACGAAAAGCCCTTCGATTCCTACACGTCTTGTCTCCAAAGACAAGACTCGAGCGGACAATTATAAAAGCCTCAATAAATTGAGGCTTTTATAATTGTCCGCTCGGTAGGAATCGAACCTACGACCATCTCCTTAAAAGGGAGCTGCTCTACCGACTGAGCTACGAGCGGATATTCGGCTATGACTTTAACACTAACTACACATACAATTCGGTTGACCCGCTACGACTAGCTACGAGCGGATATTCGGCTATGACTTTAACACTAACTACACATACAATTCGGTTGACCCGCTACGACTAGCTACGAGCGGATATATTTAGCGCAAATATCTACAATAAGTAGATTAATCAAAAATACCATATTTAGTCAATAAAATCAATGTTTGAAAATTTAATTAACAAAGTTATCCACAGCTTTATAGTTTATCCACAGAATCTGTTGTATAATATGTGCAAGTTATTCTTTGTAATAAGTGTTCCCAAACTCACCCAGTTTATTGGGTTAATATTTTCAGGGAATCAATCTACAAAAAAAATTTGTTTTTCGCACAACTTTTTATTATGTGCAATTGTTCTTTAGTTTCTAATTACAAAAGGCCTAGAAGTTTATTCTCAAGTTATTGAGGACTGACTCCTAGGTCTTTTTTTGTTTTTAAATTATTTCCATTTAATTTAACGAGCCTGATTCTGTAAAGACGAGAGAATAAATTGTTCAAGCCCAATAACAAAATCAACTTCACCCGCGTGAGCAAGGTGATAAAGGCTGACTAATTCTTTTGATTGATTTTTTAATTCATCCAAAGTAAAAGTTTTAGTACCATTTAAAATCATCATTTTAATTTTCCAAAAAAGCATTCCTGATATTGCTTCGGGTTCAATACCACTTGTAATATTCTGATGGTATAGTATCCAAGTATTTATTTTATTGCGCAGACCATATGCATCGGACAAAGCAAAAGAATTTATTTTTGAAACTTGTTTGATATCTTTCTTCTCAAAACGTAAAACTTTCGCATATTTTTTATATTTACTCTCTTCGGCTAAGGTCATTTTATCTTCAATAAAAATAAATAGGGTACTCGAATCACCAAGTGCGATGAGTTCTTCTTTTTTAAATTCGTTTTCTTTCAGCACATTGTCAACTATAACAGCCAGATTTTGACCAAAAAGGCTTATACTTCCAGCATAATTACTAAGAAGATTGGTTGTAAAAGTATCCGTACTCAAAAA
This sequence comes from Minisyncoccia bacterium, assembly GCA_038219305.1. Lineage (GTDB taxonomy): Bacteria > Patescibacteriota > Minisyncoccia > Phycocordibacterales > UBA9973 > UBA8515. The sequence continues at coordinate 1,273 of JBBRJM010000027.1, forward strand.
AACCATCTCACAATCTTTTGTTAGTTCTTTTATTTGTTCACTTTTTTCTTTCGTTTTATTACCAACTATTAGATAAATCATAACCAGTCCTTAACACTTTTTCGGTATTCTTCATAAACATCTCCATATCTTTCTTTCAAAATATCTTCTTGCATTTTAATAAAAATAAATCTTGATATTAGATAAGTCACAATAATAAAAATAATTGTAAAAAGTGAATTAATTATGAATCCAAGTCCAAGAGACATCAAGGCGACAGCAAAATTGGTTGGATTCCTCGTATATTTATATGGTCCACGTGAAAAGAAATTAACATCTCTATTTTGTTTTGTTTCACTTTTAGAATAAGTGGTGGTTGATTGAGCCCAATAAATAAGAATAGATCCGAGAACTATCATAACTAGACCAAGGGTAGAAAAAATCTGATTACTAAAAAACTTAAACGAAAAAATGACATCGAAAGCAACTCCGAGCACTATGGCCAGAAAATAAATTGTATATGATTGAGACAAGATAACATGAACTATTCCAGCTGGTTTAGAATCTTTTTCTATTTGATTTATTTTATCTTCCATCTTGTTTTGAGATAGTCCCGATATTTGACGAGAAGTATCTTTTAAATTATTAATATTAACTTTATTTTACATTAATCTCGTCAAGATATAACCTACCTCTCTCAACTAGATCCATAAATTAATCCTATCACTTGATAATCATTTACGCCACTATTTGAGAGCCCCCCAATTCTCCCCATAATTGACGGATACATCAAGTGGTACAACTTCAAGCCCCTTTAAAAATTGCTCGGGAATTGCCTGACACATTGATTGTTTGATCAAAGGAGTTGCTTTGTCCTTAAACTCTTTCTTAATTTCATAAATTAGTTCGTCGTGAACTTGGAGAATTAAGCGTGCCTCCTTTAAAAGACCAGCTCTTTTTAGACTGTCTTCAGCTTTCTTCATTCCAATTTTAATTATATCAGCTGTAGCCGTCCCTTGAATTGGCGCATTTGTTGCCATTCGAAGAGCCATCGCTTGGATAAATGGAATTGATGAATTAATCCCTGGGAAATAGCGCTTGCGACCAAACAGAGTCTCTGTATAACCATGGGCTTTAGCAAAATTTTTAATACTAGCTAAATATCCTGCAATAGTTGGAAACTCGGCAAAATAATTATCGTAGAATATTTGAGCTTCTTTTCTGTCACAATTAAGATTTTGTTTCAGAGCATTAACTCCCATACCATATAAAATTCCAAAATTTATAACCTTCGCTCGACGACGCATCTCAGACGTTATATCTTTTTCAGCAACATTAAATACTTTCATAGCAACAGCCGAGTGAATATCACGACCTTGCTTAAAGGATTCAATAAAATAGCTGTCTTGTGACATTAGAGCCGCTACTCGAAGTTCAATCTGTGAATAATCAAATGAAACTAAATAATAACCCTCGGTCGCGATAAAAGCCGATCTAATGTTTTTACCCAGTTCGGATTTAATCGGCATATTTTGTAAATTAGGATTATTTGAAGAAAATCGTCCCGTCGTTGTTCCAGTTTGAATAAAGCGGGAATGAAGTCGTCCATCACCACCAACAAAACTAGGAATTGTATCTATATATGTTGAAAGGAGTTTTTGAAGTTCTCGGTGTTTTAGGATTTCTGCAATGATGCGATGGTTATCTTTAAATTTTTCAAGTTCACTCTCTTTAGTGGAGCGTGCTCCGCCGGCTGTTTTTTTCATTAATTTCTTGACACCAATATCTTGAATTTTTAATTCATCAAATAAGATTTCACCTAATTGTTTGGGTGAATTTATATTAAATTCACGCCCAGCCAATCCCCATATGGATTTCTCTATTTTTACTAGTTCACCATGATACTCTTTAGAAATCTTTTTTAAATAATCAACATCTACTTGTATCCCATTTTCTTCCATCTTTCTTATAATTGGAATAATTGGTAGTTCAATTTCACGATAAACATAACCAAGATTTTCTTTTTCAATATCAGCTTCCAACTTTTCAAAAGCTTCATCAAAAGAGTTACTATTTTTATAATTTATAATATCCTCAAGTTGCGGATCGGTAAATTCAGAATTAAGTAGCCAATATGCAATTTTTGCTTTCATTAATAATTCTTCAGAAACATCAATTTGATTTGTATTTTCCATAGTCCCCTCATTATCGATCGAGTCCTGATCTTTTTTAATAAGAGAACCTTGTAAATTTGAGCTTTGAACAACTCCAACTTCTTTATTTTCTATTCCCAAAACATTCAAAAATCTATTTTGTAAACTTTTAAATTCAACATCACGGAAAAATTGAGCGACATCTTCTTTAACGACAGTTTTCTGCCAAACTTGCTCTGGAATTTTAAAATCAATCGGGGCGTCACGTCTGATAGTGGCTAAAGTTTTTGAAAATAAAGCTTCATCTTCACCATTTTTTAATAACTCGATCACTCGGTCGGTCAAGCCAAGTTCTTTTAGCTCAGTATTATTTTTTTTGAGTGATTCATACAATTTTTCAATTGTGCCATATTTATTTATAATAGTTGTCGCTGTTTTTTCACCAATTCCTTTAATTCCAATAATATTATCCGAGGGATCTCCTCGTAGGCCTTTGTAATCAGGAAGAAATTTTGGCAAAAACATAAATCTCTCTAGAACTTTTTTCTCATTATACAGAATTGTATCATTAATACCTTTCTTCAGAGTGTAAACTTTAACTTTTTCATTATCAACCAATTGCAAAGTATCCATATCTCCCGAAGCAATAACAATATCAGCTTCTTTATCTTTCTTTAATTGTTCCACAATAGTTCCCAAGAGATCATCAGCTTCAAAACCTTCCAATTCATACATCGGGATTGATAGAGCTTTGAAGAAATTTCGTGAGCTAATTAATTGCGAGACGAGAGCCTCGTCAGCCTTGGCCCTTCCTGCTTTATAATCATCATAGGCAATATGTCGAAATGTTTTCTTTGGCAAATCATAACAAGCAATAATATAATCGGGTTTCAATTCCGTAATAATTTTAAAAAGCATTGTGGCTAGTCCATAAATAGCACCAGTTGGTTCTCCCCTACTGTTTACAAATTCAGGCAAGGCGTGGTAGGCCCGATGAATAATAGCATGGCTATCAAGTAGGACAATCTTTTTACGAGCAGTTTTTTTAGAAATCATCTATTAATTATAGCAGAATTTCAAAAGTTCGGGCCTCATCTCCTTTATGACCCAGAATTATTTGCGAAATAGCACCGGTTAAACACTCTGGGACTTTTTCAGGCCACTCAACAATAATTAAATTATCTTTGTTTTCACGAAGCTCTTGCCAGCCAAGTTTCAATAATTCCTGACTGCTTTCGAGCCGATAAGCATCAATATGAATTAAATTTTTCCAACTATATTTTCCGCCAACTAAATTATATTTTTTCATAATAACAAAAGTTGGGGATGCCATAACCCCGGGAATACCGAGAAGTCTTCCAATCTCTTTCGTTAGTGTCGTCTTGCCCGAGCCGAGTTCTCCAGAGAGAGCTACAACAGTTGCGCCAGTATTTTTTAATTTAGCTAATTTTGAAATCAGATCAGTTGCTAACTTTTCAATATCATTTTTCGTAAAAACTTTTTCCATATTTTTCACAGGTGATCTCTATAACACTAGAGGTTTACCTAATTAATTATATAGTAATAGAAAGATGTCAGTAATTTTTTTGAGAATAAACTTTTTCTTATTTACCCATTACCCTATCTCTATAATCATCATAACATAAAACAACTCCGACCCTAAGGGTCGGAGTTGTTTTATGTACTTATGGAGAGAATTAATGAGTCACCCCAGTATCCGTATATGTTCTTGTGACTGTTGTCTTATTACGATATGATCGTGAAGCTAAGACAATTAACAAAATAAGGATTAATAGAAGCAACCAACCAATCAAACCAATTCCTAGGAAGTTTCCTCCAAAGAAAGCCGAAGCTCCAAGAAGATTGTTTCCATCTAACTTAGGATTATTTAAAACATAAGCAATAGCATTCTCTTGAGCTCCATTTGGAGTTGTATAAACTAGAATAGCTGTTGTTACGATTTGTGCATAACCTGTTGTTAGGAAACTAACCCGACCTTGGAGATAAATAACTCCTTCGGCCCCTGGTGCTAAATTCTCAAGCGGAATCGACAAAGTGTTTGAATCAGCTGAATATGTACCACGAGATGAGTTTGTTAAAACAACGCCACCTGGTAGAACGATTTGGAGAACTGGATTCGTCAAAAGTGAATTTCCAATATTTTTGTAATAAACAGTGTAATCGATTACATCACCAGCTCCAATGGCTTGATATTTATTTTCAATTCGAAGCATGATTGGAGACTCTGTTCCTGAAACTGTTGCTCCTTGAACAATGACTGTTCGAGTAGTTGTTCCAACATAGTTATTTCCCCCAGTTCCTGCAGTTTTGAAAACTTCAACATTACCAAGTTGACCATTTGAACAGTTTGAAGATCCACGGAAGTAGTAATAAGTATTTGGAGCAAGTCCTGAAACATATTCATTAAATGATCCATTACCAATTACTGTTCGTGTATTTGTTTTTGATACTAGATTTGTATTAGCTCCATATTCAAAGAATGTATTAACTGATTGATTCGTTGAATTGGTTATGAGGCCATTTAATTGGGCACTACTTGAAGTGATATTTGTAGCCACTGTTGTGACTGTACAAGCATTGTTTTGTGGAATGTCTATATTTCTAGGATTTACTGTGACATATATTGTCTTAGTAATTGTGCCTGTTCTTGAACTGTAAGCACTGATAGTGTAATTGCCAGATGTTCTTGGATAGACATTTCGTGAGTCATCTTCTGAACTACTACTGAAGTCAGAGCCAGAAACTCTAACTGATGAACAACCTTGAGTGTCCCAAACTAATCGAAGGGCATCTCCTTGGTTAATAGATAAATTGTAAGTTGATCCGTTAGCGGTAAAATTCGAGATTGTACAGTAATCATTATTGTTATTATTATTGTCGTTGTTGTTTCGGACAGTAATTTTAATATCATCTGTATCACCTAAATTACCATTATCATCATAGGCTTTCAAAGTATATGTTTTTGTACTTGACGGCTTAACACGATAATCATTCTGTTTATCCAATCTACCTGAGACTCCTGTCAAAGTGACATAATCACAATCAGAATTTGTTTTCCAATCAAAAACGATTGAATCACCATCTTCAATATCATCGTCACTGGCATTAAATTTAGTAATTCGGCATTGTTTGTTATTATTATCATTGTTGTCCTTGACTTTCAAGGTTAGACTACGAGTATCCGTCCCATTATTTCCATAGGCTTTGAGGATATAAGTCGTATCAGAATTTGGTGATACTTGGTACTGACCATCAGCACTTTTATTACCACTGACATTTGAAATAGTTACATAATCACATCCCGTAGTATCCCATTTAAGAGTTGAGGATTGATCGGTTGAAATTGAAGGTGGTACGGCTCTAAAATCATCTATCCGACAATCATTTGTTGGATTTGTGATCACATCACTTCCTACTGAGAAAGAGAAGATAACTGTACCCCAATCACCTTTTGCAATTGTTCCCATATTTAAACCACTATTAAAAGCTTCATAACCTGTTTGACCACTAGGTAGTGAAACCCCCGATGTTGATGCTTTCTTAAACCATTTAGCTTGACTAAAAGTTAAAGTTTGTGAACTTGAAAGATTTGCAGTCACTTGGCTTAAATTAAGTGCTCCGGCTGTTGACGAAAGGTTACCTGAGAATCGGTATGAGGTGTTTTTTGAACTCATTGATCCTGCTGGTGATTGGGTTAGTTTGATAACGGAATTGTTGGCGTCAGAAGCATTTGTGTTGTCATAAAAGATGGCAACATTAATAGTTTGCTTGGCGTCAGCCGAAACACTCTTACTTATCCAACAACCATTTGATCCATTTTGAATACCCGCACCTGTCGTATAGTTGCCTATAGTTAAGGGTTCCGGACAATCAGATGGATAGTTATTCCAAATAGCACTTGCAGTGTTTGCAGATGCCAGGAATATAAATCCTAGGGCGACCATATATATTATTTTTTTCATATATTTTTTCATATTATTATTAATTACTTACAATTTTAAACCTTCAACACTCTCGAAAATGTTGGAGACTTAAAAAAGTAAGTAATAGATTGCTTTTGGCAACTATTACTTAATTTATGTTCTGCTTTAAAAAGAGCAAAGAGATAAACAAATTAGAATCTAAAGATTGGAATTCCAGTTTGAACTGGAGGTCCAAAGTTTAGTTTTCGTAATGATCCAGATGGCATCCCTCGAGGATCCGAGTCAACACCACCGTTACCTCCGGGTGTATAAACATCAATACCAGGAGGCATCGAGCGCGGCTCAATGCCTTCAGAATCATCACCATCAAGCAAGAGACCAATTCCAGTGCCGATTCCAATACCCACAGGTACAATCCACCACCAGTTTTTTCCAAAAAAAGTTTTTTCTCTAACCTCCTTATTTAATCCTAAAATACTTGGATTAACTACTGGAGGGTTGATATAATCACTTTTTAGAACAACCGATGGAACAAAGGTTGATGTAGTGTTTGAAGTAATATCTGCCACAGGGGCAGCCTCTGGTTGTCTCTGTTGAGAAAAATTACTTCTTCTGACATCCAGTAAATTCATACAAATTAACTTGTATAAAATCACTTTACATTTACCATAGCGAAATTCGGCGACACTTCCAGAGAAGTTATCGCGATCGTTATAAATATTAAAGGAACCATTAAGAATCCTTGAATTTTTATAAGAACCACCAAGATCAACATGTTCAGAATGAACGTTGTCTAGAATCCAACTGATGTTGGTTTCATCGACAACCATACTCTCACCAGATGCGGCCAGAGCATTGTTAACAATCCTCAACATTTCATTGCGATAATCCACAGAAACCTGTGAACTACCCAGAGCAAAAGCTTTCACCTCAGAAGGAGTGTAACCACTCTCTCTGTAAGGTTTAATCGGATTGCCGAGTTGTTGACCATTAACAAAACCAATCGTACCTAGTACGATGATTACCAAAAAGATTAATTTCTTCATCTATATATTTGTTTTTTAGTTTACTACTTATGTAGTATATATTTCCCAAACATTTGAGAGACATATACTACATAAGTAGAACTTTCCCATTTGTCCCTATCATATCATACTTGAGTAATATTGTCAAGCCTAGATAATGCTATTTTATAAGCTATAATAAACGAATATGACCATCCAATTTGATGATGAATTACAAGAAAAAAATCTAGCTGAACTAAGAAAGCAGGAGGAAGAAGAACTGGTTGAAGTTCTAGCCGAGTCGCGTTATGGAATTCCGCCAATTAATTTAGCTGGTATACCGATTGAAAATGATGCTCTTCGAACTATTCCAGAAAAAGAAGCTCGCGAACTTGAAGTCGCGCCATTTAAACTACTTGGTAAAGATATTCATATCGCTGTTCGATCTCCTCAACCTGAGAAATTAGAAAATTTAGTCAGCATCTTCAAAGAGCATTATATCCCGCACTTCTATATGGCATCTCGGGCTTCACTCGAAAAAGCTTGGGACCGTTATAAAGAAATCTCATATGCATCTGAATCACGAGTTGGAAGTATTGCCATCTCGGGCGATGCTTTGAAAAAAATAATGGCCAATATTAAAAATATTGATGATATTAAAAATGCGATTTTAGAAGTTGAAAAAGATGCTTCTCATACAACATCACACATCCTTGAAATTGCACTAGCAGGAGCTATTGCTATCGATGCCTCAGATCTTCACTTTGAACCAGAAGCTGAAACTGTTCGACTTCGCTTTCGATTAGATGGCGTTCTGCAAGAAGTTATGGAAATAAAACC